>CAYUIL010000061.1:0-10668 GCA_964444715.1 uncultured Pirellulales bacterium
AATGGTGATGGGGACGTCCTGACCGGGGTACAGGAACCGGAACAAATCGGCGCAATACTGGTAGCTGTCGGCTGCCACGTCGTAAAGCTGCACTTTCTGGGCGTATTGTGCGAAGCCCATCGCAGTATCGATATCGAGCGGGTTTTCCCTCAATTTGAGCCGAAGATATTCCAGATACAATACGGGGCTGATTTGCTCGGGCGCCAATTCAACGAGTTTCTCGAAGGCCAACTGGTTGTATCTGTTCCAGGTATAGGCCATCGCCAGTACTATGGCGGCATTGGGGTCATCGGCTTTCTCGGCATACAGCAGCCCCAGTTCCGTGGCCAGCTCGGACTTTATGGAAGGGTTGGACTTGCCGATGTCTCCTATCAGCCGGCCAAGCAGTATCTCCCTTTGCCATCGGGAGTCCAGTTGTTCGAGCAGGTATCGGGCGGCGTTTGTGGCGACCTGACGGTCAGCGTTTTTATCGACGTATTTGATGAGCGAATTATGCAGCATTTGCAAATGGCGGGCCGGGCCGGGTCGGGACGCGATTGTCAGCATATCGGCCGTCGCAAAGCCGGTGTTTACGTTAAGGTTCATTGCGGCGTTCAACAGCGTAATGGCCTGTTCTGCCTGAGGGTCCGTAATATCTTCTCGATGTGTAATCTCATAGGCCATTTCATAGAACAATTGGCTTACCGATGGCGAGAATAGTTTCTCAGGGGATGGCGTGAGCAAATTCGTGCCCCGCCCAGTGCTGGGCGGTTGGCGAACGGGCGCATTGGGTTCTATGTCGTTCGGCTCTTGGCCTAAAGCCAGGCCGCACAGTACCAAACCCGCCGACAAAACTATCACACGCCTGCTGACAAGCGTTCGCATCTGTAGTCCAAAAAGAAACCTAAACCAGTGTAACTAACGGGTATTTCGGGTGTTTCCTGTGTGTCCTTTAGCCGTTGCTGCCCCCGAAATCCGACGGTTCAACCGGTTTGCGAGAGTGGTATTAGCCAATTGTCTCTATACGACCGGCCACGGCTGATGTGCGTTTTAGCTGATGTGTGTGGTGAGTTTATCGGGCCTTGGTACTGGCCATTTCGAGATTTGTCCCGCACCTATTTTGGACCCGGTGCACCTGGCCCTGCCGAGGGGCTTGCCGATCAAAATAGGTGCGGGATTGATAATTTGTGCTTTCTTCGTATTTGGTGTTTCGGGTTTTGGAGTATAATCTGTCCCCTATGAACGACAAGGCCCGGCAGGAATATCAGGAGCGGATTCAACAAGCTCACCGCGAGCGGGAGCATTTTTTCAACGCTGCCAAAGTGGTGGCGGGCCTTACGCTTATTTCGCGTATATTCGGTCTGTTCCGCGATATGGGCGTAACATCGCTGGGCGCAAACCGTTTCACGGATGCTTACGGTCTGGCGTTTCAGATACCGAATCTTTTTCGCCGGCTTTTCGGAGAAGGAGCGCTATCAAGCGCTTTTGTGCCTGTGTTTACCGATACGGCTGAAAGAAGCGGTTTTGAGAAGGCCTCGAGGTTATTGGCCAATGCGATGGCGCTGCTGGCCGTCTTCCTGCTGGTCGTTATGCTTGTGGTGGAGATTGGCTTCTGTATAGTTGCGTTGTTGCCGGGGCCGGCCGACAGAAAACTGCTGATGAAGCTTGCAACAATTATGTTCCCGTATATGGTAACGGTATGCCTGCTGGCACTTGGCTCGTCGGCGCTCAACTGACGGGGCCATTTTGCTTTTCCTGCTGCGGCCCCCATCATATTCAATATAGTCGGCATCATAGCCGCCTGGTGGGTTGCTCCAACACTCAAGAACAATCTGCCGGGCCAGCTTGTCATCGTTGCCGTCGGTGTGGTGGCAGCGGGAGTTATCCAGCTTATTGCCGTTTTGTGGCTGCTGCACAAGAGCGGTTTTTCCATCGGGCCGCGTCTGACGCCGCTTGAGCCGGGCATCAAACCCATAATCAAGCTGATTACGCCGATACTTCTGGGGCTGGGTTTTCTGCAGATTTCGGAACTTATCCAGACGATAATTTCCTGGAACCTCACCGCCACGGCGGCCTCCCCGGATATCAATATCTTTGGCTGGGTGCTGAATCGGCCCCTGATGCCGGGAGTCATTACCCGTGTTAATGCCGCCAGGGCGCTTTATCAGTTTCCGATGGGTGTGCTTGCGATTTCGCTTGGGGTGGCCGTTTTTCCCCTGCTGACCCGCTACGCCGCCCGCAACGACATTGTCAATCTGCGCGACAGTATCAATCGGGCGCTGCGCCTGGCGCTGATGGAAGGCATTGCAAGCGGCGTGGGTCTTTATATTCTCGCCGAGCCGATTGTAAAAGTCGTTTACGCCCGCCGCAACTTCAGCCCTGCCGATGCCGTCCAGGCGGCATTTGTTCTGCAGATGTATGTTCTTGGTATGTGGTCCTATTGCAGCTTTCAAATTCTCGCCCGCTCGTTCTATGCGCTGAAGGATACCACAACGCCTTTGAAGGTTTCCTGTGCTCTTGTGGGAGTAAATCTGCTGATGCTTGTAACAATGGTCTGGATTCCTTGGCTTGGCGCTGGGGCTTTCGGTTTATCCACCTCGATTACTTTTGCGATTAACTCCTGCGTTCTTATTTATCTGCTGCGGAAACGGCTGGGTCTGTTCGGCGGTCGAGAGTTGCTTGCCAGCGTTGTGCGCAGCATTATCGCCTCAGCCGTTATGGCGGCAGTCGTCTATCTGCTGCAATGGCAAATGAAGGACGTGCCCAACTGGATTATCGTTGCAACGTGTGTGCCGGCGGGCGCGATTGTTTTTCTGGGCACGGCCTGGCTGTTAGGCGCCGCCGAAATTGCGGAGCTATTCAAAAGCCCGCGGGGCCACGGTGAAGGGTCGCCATCGCCCGACGTTGTTGAGAAGCCCCACGCAGAGCATACTGACCAGGATGCTTGAGCCGCCGTAACTTAGAAAGGGCAGAGTAAGCCCCGTTATGGGCATCAATCCGACGGTCATCGCTACGTTTACGATAAGCTGGATGGCGAACATAGAGACAATTCCAGCGGCCAACAGCCGGCCGAACGGGTCGGTGTTTGCACCGGCGATTTCCAGCCCGCACCAAAGCAGAATCAGGTAAAGCGACAGCACCGCAATGCACCCGTAGAAACCCCACTGGTGGGCAATCATGGCAAAGATGAAATCGTTATGCCGTTCAGGAAGGAAGTTGTATTTGACAAATGGCCCGCGGCGAAAGCCGTAACCGTCTAATCCGCCCGAAGCAACCGCATACTTTGACCGGATAAGGTGATAGCCCCAGTCGTTTTTCCATTTTTTCGCGGAGAAGTTGCTGCCTACAAGCATCCGGCCCAGTGCGGGGTGTTGCTCGGCCTTTTGGCGAAGCCAGTCGCTTTGCAGCAGCACACTGCTTATCCTGAGCCGCTGGTAGGGTTGCATCTTGTGCCACAGCAGCGGGCTGATGAGCAAAGCAGCCAGAACAATCAGTGCCAGGTGTCTTGCCTTTGCTCCGGCCACAAACAGCATCGCAAAAAAGATGGGCATCATAAGAAGGACCGTCCCCAGGTCCGGCTCCAGCAGAATCAGGGCCGTGGGCAGAAGCGTGAGGATGAAGGGGCCGATTAGCGCCCTGAAGTTACGGTAATTGCTGCGGTATCGCAGGTACCAGGCAAGTGCCAGTATGTATGCGGGCTTACAAATTTCCGACGGCTGTATGCTCGGCAGGGCATACCCTGCTATGGATATTTTTATCCACCGATACGCACCTTTGGTTTCGGGCGCGAAAGGAAGTTCGAACACATACTTCGAGACCAGCAGCACCGCCAGCAGCACCAGAACCGCCGCATATATCAGGTAACTGGCCTGTCCCAGCCGGCGGTAGCTGACAAGGTTGACGGCGACGAGGACCGCAAACCCCATAACCGCAAAGGCGAGCTGTTTTTTCCATAAATTGGCAAGGTCTGCGGGCTGGCCCACCCCCGGATGCCCGACGGCGTAAATGGTTAGAATGCCAACAATGGTCAACGCCAAAGTTGCTGCCAGCAGCACGACTCTTATGGCGACCAGTTGTCCTTTGAGTAAAGCAAGCATAGCAGCAGGATAACAAACAGCCGTCAAAAGTTAAACAAAAAGCGGCCGCATCAGACCGTCCTGTAGGTGCAGATTCAGCATTTTCGACATCCCCGGATTAAGAATCCGGCCTTCGGCGGACAAGTCCGCAACCCCCCAAAAGCGCCCAAACAGGCCAAATCCACCAGATTGCCATAACTTGTTGTCAAACCTGGTCTTAGCTTTATCAGGGGTGTTTTTATGGGATTTTAGGCGGTTTTGCCGCGTTGCTTCAAATTTTTTTCGTTTTTTTTGAAAAAATCGCTTGACACACAAAAGGGGTTGTGCTAACATAATCTTGACTTTCACCAATAGTAACCTTGTGCATGTATGTTGTTAGTTCGAATGATTACGCCTTAGGGCGGGAAAGGAGGCAACGGAGGAGCGAATAAAGCTGTATCGTTTCCCTTCTTTCGGCTGTTCCTGCCAGCCGAGACGCTAAGCTTAAGTAATATAGATTTGTCAGAGTCGAATTTCTTGAGCGGGCGTAATTAGGCGAAAATTCTTTTCAGCAGGGGAAACCAAAACAAGGCGGAGTGTGTAGCTTTGCCTGAAAGAAAAGAAAGGAAGGTAACTTATGAAAAGGACTCTGTTGATTGTTGCGATGCTGCTTATAGCGGCGCCGGCAATGGCCACAGTGACTGTCACGGCCACGCAAACTGGTATAGTTTGTAGCAACGTTAAGGTCACCTACAATTGCGATGGGGGTGAGAAGGTAAGGGCGTTTGCCCTTGAAATCTCCGTTGACAACGGCTTCAAAATCAACGCCATCAGTGACTTCAACAGGGGTGTGAGCACTACCAAGGCGCCATGCATACGCGGTTATGGGATATTCCCGGGAAAGTTCCGGGATTGCCCAATAAACCCCACAGACCCCTGCTGGACCGACCCGAACTATGATCCGATCTCGGCTAACGAAACGGATACAGCCGGGACGGGTCTTGGCACCAACAAGATTATCGTCGAGCTGGGTTCGTTGTATTCCGGTGATCCAAACGCGCCGACAAGCTCGGGCACATTGTTCAAACTTGACGTCATTCCCCCTCACCCCGCGATGGACTGCAATCTGGTATTGGCTGTGAATGATGCTCGCGGCGGCGTGGTGGATATCAACGGCGACAGTTTCGTGAAAGACACGAATCTGACTCTGGCGGTGGGCGGCGGCGGTAAGGTGAGCTTCCCTGATTGCTACCCCTGCTGGCAACCGTATAAAGACCGGTACGATAAGTGGGTGTCATTTAGTGGCGTTAGCAAACCGGATTGCTGGTGTGGTGCTTATGCCGTCGATCAAAACTGTAAATACCAGTGTTACGGCGATGGTAACTGCGACGGGCAGGTAGTTGACTGGCGAATATATAGCAACGACCTGACCTTGCTTCTCAACAACTGGAAGAAGAAGGGCACGGATCCCACTTTGGATCCATGCGCCGACTTTGCCCATGACGGGCAGGTGGTTGACTGGCGAGTCTACAGCAATGACTTAAATGTACTTCTCGCCAACTGGAAGAAGAAGGGCACCGAACTGGCTACGTTCCCACCGTGCCCGAAACCGTAGTAAGTATCGCAACATAAACTTTGGTGTATTTTGACAATGAAAAATTGATTCTGAAAAGGAGGACGAAATGAAGAAGTTATTAGTGGTGATGTTAGTTTTGGCAATGGCCTCAGTGGCAAACGCAGCGCTGTTGCTTTCTGTAAACGGCACTGTTGACCCACCGGAGACCGAGGTTTGGATGACGCCGAGTGAATGGGCCGTCATCGACGTATACTCTGATGGCCAGACACAGTCGGACACAGAGGTCTGGCTTACGATTGTGGGCCCTGGTGAGATGGACGTCACAAATGGAACTGTCTATGGTGTGGTCGATCCTGAGAAACTGTTTGAGGTGGACGCTGGACTGATTTACATCGACTTGGTCATACCTGGGCAGCCAGAGCCACCGATTCCGGAAGGCGTAGTAGTTGACCTCATGGACTTCCACTGTACTGGTCCTGAGGATGTGATTCTGCTCCTGGGGAGCGCTCCGGGTGCTTCTGACTTCGATACTCAGGTGATTCACCAGATTCCTGAGCCGATGACCATTGTGTTGCTTGGTCTTGGCGGGCTGATGCTGCGTCGTCGCAAATAAGACGGCCACAATTGCCAAAACAGCTTTAGCTGTTACAGAGGCAAGTCGTTACGACTTGCCTCTTTTTTTATTTGCAGTTTTAGGAAGAGTTGGCTAAAATTATTGATGTTTGAATAAGTAGTAGAACAACCGGAATGTCACTCCTGCCCCTGCTTTCGCAGGGGTAAACTTGTCCCCGCGTAAGCGGGGAGCAGGAGTCCGGAAAACATTTATAAAACAGCTGGATTCCCGCTTTCGCGGGAATGACAAATAATGTAATTATATCCAAGCTCGTTCCATTGGTTGTTAAAAGTTCAATAAACCGTGTAAATCGGTGTCAAATGAGGCGAAAGACGATTTTTTTGGCGTGTGCGGTGTTTGCGGTGGCGCTGTCGGGCGGCTGCGGACGGCCGGGGTCTGAACAAAAGGCCGTGGGGCCGGCTGCGGACGAGCCCAAACCCTCGCTGCCGTCCTTTCTCGCCGGGACCTGGCAGGCGCAGGATAGCCCGTGGAAAATCGTGCTGGCGCCGGATGGGTCGGTTGTCTCGGCACTTGTGCCGATGGGCGCGGAGGTGGTTAGGCCGAACCTGACCACTGAGTTCGAGATGCAGGACGGAACTCTCAGCCACGTTACCGGCGGTGAGTTTTTTGCCGAGTATGGGCCGACCGGCAGGCAGCTTTCCGTCAGTATAGAGATAAAGGATATTCATATCTCTTTTCCCGGGGACGCTATTGACGGCAACAGCACCGATTTCTTCACGGGGCCGGTATCCGAAGACGGCAAAACGTGGGACGTCAACTGGTTTAGCATATTTAACTACGGGCCTCGCTTCCCGCAGGACGAAAACGACATATACCCTGAGCCGCTCGTTTTCAAAAAGATTGAGGAATAATCAAAGAATACGAAGATTCGAATATCACGGCTCACTGATGTCAGGCCGCTGTTCCCACAGAGTCAATAGCCGGGCGGGTATGTCATAATAAGCAAAACCTATGATGCCATCAGAGTGATGGTCTGGCTGCAATTCGCTGCGGAGGGTTTTTAACACGTTTGGGGATGCAAAAAGAACAGCCAGGTCCGATAATTTCCTTGACCTTTCCGGCAACAGTAATGTAAAATGCAGGTATGGTAGATGTGGAATTCTTTCATAACTAAATCGAAGCCGGTTATCTCATCGGCGGAGAATACCTAAAAGGAAGGAGGAAGGAGAATTTAAAGATGGTAAAGTTTTTGATTTTGTTGATTATTGTTTCGATTGTCATATTTACCTGCGAGGCAAATGGGGAGTTATTTATAACGGTGGATGGTGTGATTGATCCGCCGGACAGCGGGATTATGCTCGAGCCAAGTGATGAGGCGACAATTGGCATCTGGAGTGGGACTGAAAGCTGGGTTCCTTCACACCAGGAGTTCTATCTGCAGATTGAAGGTCCTGGTTCGCTGGATATATCAGCTTCGACTGTCTATGGCGATCCTGGTGTTGAGTATGAAAAGGTTCTCGATCTTGGGGATGGATTGTATTACGTCGACCTGTGCATAGTCATACCTGAGGACCCTTCAATCCCGCAGGGAATGATGGTCGCCGATTTCATCGAATTGCACTGTGAAGGCCTTGGTGATGTGACCCTGCTCTTTGGAAACACCCCGGGCGGCTCTGAGTTCGATACTCAGGTCATTCATCAGATTCCCGAGCCGATGACCATTGTGTTGCTTGGTCTTGGCGGACTGTTCCTGCGCCGTCGCAGATAGGACGCGACCGGAACCTAAGATTTAGTCTTCGAAGAAGTAGTATTATCCAGGGACATTGAGAGATGAAGAAGTTATTGGTTTTGTTAATGGTGCTTGGCGTGGTTTCAACAGCCAATGCAGCTTTGCTGCTCTGCGTGGATTATGTTATTGACCCACCAGACACCGCAGTTACGCTTATACCGAGTGAACATGCGACCATAAGCGTGTACTCTGATGCCCAGACACAGGCGAACACAGAGGTCTGGCTGACGGTTATAGGTCCGGGTGAACTGGATATCACGAATGGAACGGTCTATGGTGAGCCCAGTTATTGGGAGAGACTGGTTGATGTGGATTTTAACCTGTTTTTCATCGACCTGTATTTGGAGATGGAGCCGCCTCCTATACCTGAAGGCATGGTAGTTGACCTCCTCGATTTCCACTGCACTGGTCCTGAGGATGTGATTCTGCTCTTGGGCAGCACCCCGGGTGGTTCCCAGTTCGATACTCAGGTGATTCACCAGGTTCCCGAGCCGATGACCATTGTGTTGCTTGGTCTTGGCGGACTGTTCCTGCGCCGCAGAAGATAACAGCACACTACGATAAGAGAATCAGTACTCTTAGGGGTAGTGAGCGTAGAAGGTGTTGTATAGATAAGAATTGAGGTTTTGGCTACTGATGCCAGCCGGCGGTCCACAGCCATTGCCCGGCCGGCATAGCGAAGTCCTCAAAATTCACGGTCCCGTCTGAGTTGAAATCGGTTTGCAGTTCAGCGTCTGTATGCAGCCATTCGTCAATTAATGTCACAAGCTCCGGATACCCTACAACGCCGTCGCCGTCGAGGTCGAAGGGACTTGTTACCATTTCATCTGCGCCTATATCGACGGCAGCGTTGAATACACGCTGTTCGCCGTCAATATCGGTTGTTAAGTATGGCGGAATTGAATTGTTATCGCCTGTGTCAACGCACGGCGAGGAGGAGGGCAGCAAATGATAATTGCCCGCTACGAAAAAGTCATCGTTAGGGTCATTGGGGTCATTGACATCCCAGTAGCCGGCATCGACAAAGTTTGGCTCTAAGTCGATATTGCCGGGGCCCCAATTGAGCAGGCAATTTTCGTCAACCGTTGCGCCTGCCTCGCCTCCCTTGATATCGCTTGACATAATGGTCATAGCGGTGCCGATGTTGACGCCCCAGACACGGAGAGTATTTATGAGTGCAATTTGATTACCGTCGGGTGCGATGTTGTCACGGACGATGCAGTTAATTACGAGGGGGTTGCTTTCTCGAAATGAGCTGAGTCCGCCGCCCTCCAGTGACCTGTTGCCGATAACGGTGCAGTTGAGGTATGTGGGGCTTGACCAGTAGGCGGCTATTCCCCCGCCGCGATGTCCGGCGGTGTTGGCTGTGATGATGCAGTTGGCGACAAGGGCGTTGCCGCCGTTGTGGCAGTAGATTCCGCCGCCGTGGTGGCCGGTGCCGACGGCTCGATTATTGCTGATGAGGCAGTTGGCAATTGTGGGGCTGCTGTCAAAAAATACGCAGACAGCAGCGCCATAACCGCGTGTTGCAACGTTATTGGTGATGACGCAATTGGTTATGAGGGGGTTGCTGTAGTACTCGGTGTAGATGGCACCTCTGCCGCCCGACAGGTTGCCGGTTATTATACAGTTCTTGATAGTCGGGCTGCTGGAGTTGGTGCATCGGATTGCGCCGCCGTCATAGACGCCGCCGCCACCGGTAATTGTAAGGCCAGCCACGACGGCATTGGCGTCTTCGCCGTCGCGGAAGTGAAAGCCACGGTGCAGTTCGGGGTCATAGCCGTTGCTGTCGATTATTGTAGCCGCGACGACGTTCCAGTCATTGGGGTCGATGCTCTGGACGGTAATGGCTTTGCCGTCGAATTCAATATCGCGATTGCCGTCTCCGGTGTGTGTGCCGGGAGTCACTACGATTGTGTCGCCGTCGTTTGAGTCGTCGACTGCCTGCTGAATTGTCGAATACTGGCCGCCGCTGCTTATATTCCAGGCGGGCTTGGTTTCGTCGGCTCCTATATCTACCCGCTGACCGGCAATCCGCGTATTACCCTCGTAATCGGTCTCATTCGGTGCCGGTGCGTAGTTGGGGTCGCCGGCATTTATGCAGGGACTGTAGTAAATCAAGTGATAGTCGTTTGCGTCCGGATTGAGGAAATCAGGGTTTATTGAGATGTTGCCGTTGATTCCCGTCTGGTCCGGAATGTCGGGGCCTGTGGTGCCTGCGGCATTATTCCAGATGTCGTTGTATTTTATTGTCGGGGAGCTGTCGGTCTCAACTCCGATGCCATATCCGGTGCCGTTTGAGATGATTATATTGCTTTTAATCACGGCATTACTGCCGAATTCGGCGGTTATGCCGTCGATATTGTTCAAAATGGTGTTATTGCAGATTGTCGGCGTGCTACTCACAATTCTGATTCCGGCGCCGCTGTTGTTTTTATATATCAGATTATTGCGAATGGTCGGCGTGCTCCCATAGTAGACACCTATTCCGGCGCCATTGGAGGAGGTGTTGTTTGTGATTGTGTTTCTCTCAATAAGCGGCTGGGAGAGGTAATAGACGTAGATACCGCCGCCGCCGAGGGTGCCTGTGATATTACCCTCGATGAGGTTGTCCCTGACGGTCGGGCCTGAGCTGTAAGTGATATGGATGCCGCCGCCCAGGGCGGAGTTATTGTCGGCTATTTCGTTTTCTGCG
>CAYUIL010000062.1:0-10626 GCA_964444715.1 uncultured Pirellulales bacterium
AACCTCACGCGGGCACCACGCCTGCGGCGGGTAAACCCCGGCCACCCCTGTTTACGACATACAGGGGCAGGAAAGCCGGGGCTATATACGCCGCTTCGCAGTAATGGGGCAGGTGATAAGGAGAACCCGCCGGCAATGCCGGGGGCTAAAAATGTTAATCTGGGCAAATTAAAACGATCGTTTCATACATTTGTTTGAAACGTTTGTTTCATACAGTTGTTGGGCATCCATCTTCGCTGCGCTTCGCCGAGATTGGCGAAATAAAATCCCAGCGAGTTGATAGGATTCGCAAAAAGCGCGCAAGTCGAAAACCCTTAGAAACCGACTTTTTCAAAAAATTTATTACCCCTTTATCTATAAGCGCTTAAGCACTTTTTGCACCCCTTTTTACCATCAGGAAATCCCTTAGTTTTCGTCAAAAGCGCGCAAGTTCGCGCCACTATATAGAGGGGCTATGTGGGCCTCTTCGGGGAGGCATCCCCAACGGATTTAGTATTCCGCCGGAGGCGGACAAGTTTCGATTTTCAATTTTCTATTTATGGATCCCCTGCTGCCTGCCGCGAAAGCAGACGCTCGGGGACAAGTGGGTGGATGAGGAAAGTGGGTCCCCTGCTGCAGAGCCAAAGGAGCGGGCTCTCGGGGATCTGCGCTACGCTCCGAAAGGTGAAATATGAGGGTGAGATTTACAATTAACGTGCCGGAATGGGTGGACCCGTCTTTGTCCCGATATAAGAAATCGGGACTACGCCGAGGCAAGCCCGGCTACGTTTTAACTCCGCCGAGGCAGGCAGGAGAGGAGGATGAGAGATGGAAGGCGAAGAAAATAACAAATTGCAAATCACAAATGACAAACAAATTCCAAAGGCCAATGAACAAACGTTCCAAACAACGGGCGTGAATGTAACATTCAGGGTTCCAGTATGGTTAGATAGAATATGCGCGTGGCCAGTGGTGTGGTATCGGAAAAGAAGGTATGGGTACACGTTTCGCAGGATAGGGCTGGCGGACGGGAAATTCACGCTTGTTGACGCGGGAGATTACTATAAGCTGAACAACTTCGGATGGTGCGGGAAGGTCAGCAGAGGGCACATCTACGCAGTGCGGTTCGTGGAAGGCGGGAAGAAGGGGACAAAGACGCTATCGCTGCACCGGGAGATAATGGAGGCGCCGGCGGGGCTATTGGTTGACCATAAAAACAGGGACACATTGGACAACCGCAGGGACAACCTGCGATTAGCGACGAGAAGCGAGAACGGAGTAAATAGCCGAATAGACAAGACAAACACAACGTCGCAGTTCAGAGGGGTCCGATTCAGAAAGAAGTCAGGGCGATGGGTGGCCAATATAAGGAAGGAAGGGAAAAAGGTGTGGTTAGGGAGCTTCGAGAATGAAATTGACGCGGCGAGGGCATACGATGAGGCGGCGAGGAAGTATCATGGGGAATTTGCGCGGTTGAATTTTCCGAATCCGGCCGCAAGTCAAGCGAATATAAGGGTTTAAGATATACGGATTAAATTGGCCGGAGGGGATAAATCTACCATCCCTGCCTACGACTTGCAGGGGCAGGCAGGCGGATAAATTTTTTAATAAACAGGGCCGAGGACTTTGACGACTAATTAAGCAGGCGATTTTTCCGGAACCGGATGGTTTGAATTGTCAGGGAGATATGAAATGGTTAAGCGGGCCCGAAAAAACCAGAAATCACAGTCGAGAACGCAGGAGCTTGTCGTCGTCGCAATCGCGGCCACAATGGAAGAGGCAAAGGACTATGAGACGCTGCTCAAGACCAACGATATACCGGCTATGGTAAAACAGCAGCAGGACGAGTTCACGGAGGGCAAGCGCTACGTTGTGATGGTGCCGGAAGAAATGACGGACGAGGCCAACGTGGTAATCGAGTCGCAGGATGCGTTCGACGATTTCTATGACTCCTCACTGGACGATGAAAACGAGGACGACCTTGAAGGAGACATTTTCGAGGAGGGCTCATAGGATGAGCGATGAACAATTCACTGAGCGCAGGAGCGATGACCGCAGAGGCGGAACGGACCGCAGACAGGACGTGGTGGACAGACGTCTTGGTCTTGACCGGCGGCGCGGGCCGGGGAGACGACGAGGCGACGACCGAAGGGCAGCCGAAGAAGGACAGATGTCCGATGAGCAGTTCGAGTTCCTGATGGCGATTGAAGAATACAAGAAAAAAAACGCAAGGCCCTTCCCCACGTGGACGGAGGTATTAGAGGTGATAAAGGCGCTTGGCTACCGCAGAGTGGCCGAGCCGGCATCGTTAGCGGAATGCGCCGAAGAATCAGACGCTGATTAGCACCCCGCTTCGCTAAAGCTCCGCCGCACTGCGTGCTATATAGGGCAGGAGCTTTCTCCTTTCGTTTGCTGTCGGCCTAAATTTTGCATCTCCTTGCCAACATTATGAGGTTCCACCAATTCCCCATCAGTGTCGGAGCCGGACACTGCAAACTTTTTCAGAGATTATATTCTTTAATTTTGCGGTAGAGGGTTCTTTCGCCGATGCCCAGGAGTTTGGCGGCTAATTGGCGGTTGTTGGAGGTTTTGGCCAGGGTTTCGATGATGGCCTGTTTTTCAATTTCGTTGAGCGAAAGAGCAGCGGAGGGTTTTGTGGCGCCTGGGAGTCGATGGACGTGATGGATTTCGGGGGGCAAATCCTGAACGTCCAGCTTGTCGCGGTCGGACATAACGACCATAGTTCTGATGACGTTACGAAGCTGGCGGATGTTGCCGGGCCATTCGTAGCCGGTGAAGATATTCATTACAGCATCGATGATGCCGGCAACCTTCGAGCCGGTTTCGCCGACGGCTTCCTTGAGGAAAAAATCAGCCAATAGCGGTATATCCTCGGGCCGTTCGCGGAGGGCGGGGACCGAGACGCTGACGCCTTTTATGCGGAAATAGAGGTCTTCGCGGAATTTTTTTTCTTCGACGAGTTTGCCTATGTCGTGGTTGGTCGCGCTGATGATACGGACATCGACGATGATGGGTTTGTTGCCGCCGACGGGAATAACGACGCCGTCTTCGATAACGCGAAGGAGCTTGGCCTGCATATTCAGGGGCATATCGCCGATTTCATCCAAGAACAGCGTCCCTTTGTCGGCAATTTCGAAGAGTCCTTTTCGGTCTGCGGCGGCGCCTGTGAAGGCGCCTTTGACGTGGCCGAAGAGCTCGCTTTCGAGAAGCGTTTCGGTAAAGCCGGCGCAATTTATGGGCACAAAGCGTTTGTTCCAGCGAGGCGAATTATCGTGGATAGCCCTTGCGAGCAGCTCCTTGCCCGTGCCGGATTCGCCCTGGATGAGGACGCAGATTCTTGTGGGTGCGACGCGGCGCAAGACCTCGAAGATTCCGGTCATCTGGGGGCTGTTTCCACGGACACCGTCGAATTTGAAATCTTCGTCGGCAGCACGCTCCTGAGCGTTTGTGCGCTTCATACGAACAACCTGATGGGCGGCCTGCTCGACAAGAGAACGGAGCTGGTCGATATTGATGGGCTTGACAATGTAATCGTAGGCGCCGCGTCTGATTGCGTCTTTGCAGGTGTCAATGGTGGCGTATGCGGTAATGAGGATGACTTCGGTTTGGCCGATTTTTTTAGCTTCCTGCAGTATATCGAGGCCGTCGATATCGCCGCCGAGTTTGAGGTCGGTAACGACGATGTCGATATCCTGGCTGCGGATGATTTCGAGGGCGTCCTGGCCATTATAAACAGGGATAGCTTTTGCACAACATTTCTGGAGCGCCTCAGCCATACCGTCGGCGTGGTCTCTCTCATCGTCCACGACAAGTACGACGGCGTCTTTAGTCATCGGGGTGCATCCTCAGAAAGAGGTAAAGCGATTGTGAAGGCGGTCCCTTTGCCCGGCTCGCTGACGACGGAAATGGTTCCGTTGTGTGCGTCGATTATTTTTTTTACGGTGGCGAGGCCGAGGCCTGTTCCGTTGGGCCTGGAGGATTGATATGGCTCGAATATGCGAGCGAGCCGGTCGGGGGAGATACCTTTGCCGGTGTCGCTTATCTGGATTTGTGCGAAGTTTCGCTCACGAGCGGTGCGGACCATCAGCTCTCCGCCATGGCCGATTGCCTGCACAGCATTTATAAAAAGGTTGAGGATGGCCTGTTTGAGCATACCGGCGTCGGCAGGGCAAGGGAGGGGGTCTTTATGAAGGGCCTGTCGCATAGTTATGGAGTGCGAGGCGGCCTGCGGGAGATAGAAATCGACCATGTCGCTGAGGAGGGAATTGATATCAACTTGGGCGATATGCGGCTGAGTTCGGTCGGCGTATCGAAGAAAACCATCGAGGATTTGTTCGAGGCGGGCGGTCTCCTTGTCGATGATGCTTAACTTTCTGCGGGCCCTGGCGAGGCGCTGCTCGGCATCTGCGGCGGGGCCGTTCTTCAATTCCTCATCGACGAGGCGGAGATTGACTTTGATGGTGGAGAGGGGGTTTTTAATCTCGTGCGCGATAACACCAAGGAGGCGGCCGAGCTCCTCGGCCTTGGTAGCCGGAGAATTCGACGGTTGCGGCACTGATTCGCCTTGGCGAACAAGTTTGTCAGGCGTTTTTTTCACGGTCTTTTCGGGTTTCAGGTTGAATTTTTCGGGTCTTAAAGCGTAATTTTAACCGCATTGGGACGATTCAAGCAACGAAAATCTTAACCACAGATTTACCCCGTGAGATAGCGAAGCGGCATCTCACGGGGTGAACACAGATTTACACTGTTTTGTAACCACTGATTTACACCCCGCTTCGTCCTTCTTCGCATAAAGCTACGAAGGGCTACGCAGGGCAGGCAGATTAACACCGTTTTTAATTTTGGTTTGGCCGAAACAATAACGACGCAGATAAAAAAGGGGGTTCATCAGCCGGATTTTAGCATATAATGGAGAAGGTTATTGGAGGAGTTTTTATTCGGTTAGATTGGGATTAAAGGCAAATGGCAAAGAGCGAGATATTTGTAGGAAGGAAAGAGGAACTAAAGGAGTTTGCGAAGGTCCTTGAGGACCCGCGGGGACAGGCAGTTATCGTCGTCGGCAACAGGGGAATGGGCAAGACCTGGCTTGTCAATCGAATAGCAAAGATGGCGAGTGAACACCCCACACTAAAATGCGGGTGGGTGCGATATGAGGTGACGCCGACGGACAGCCCTGATTCGACAATGGCGATTATGATGGATAACGCCTTTGAGGCAGGGCAGGTCAAGGAGGGTTCATTTGACGGGACGAAGCGAGGGTTGGAGCAGTGGCGGAGCTTTTTGAATGTATTCAACCTTGGGGATTTGATATTGAGCTTGCAGAGGGACCAGGCAAAGAACACACGGCAGCAGTTTTTGGAACGGCTGGAGATTATTGCGGGACAGATGCCGGAAAATGGCCGGGCGATATTCATTGTTGACCCTGAAAAGTATATGGCGGAGAAAAGTGACCAGACGTGGGCGATTGTGGTCAAGGATTTGCCAGAGAAGATAAAGTTTATCTTTGCGCAAAGAAGCGAGGATGTTTTGGTAGATAGCGAAGTAATGGACGGACTTGATAACGTTGTGAAGATTCCGGGGAAGACGCTTGATGCTTTGAGTGAGCAGGATGTTGATGATTTATTGAAGGCAAGAAAGGACGATTTGAAATGTTCGATTGTTGATTTGCGAAAGGTTTTGGTGCATTACAAGGGGCATCCATACGCGGTCGGGGCGGCTTTGGATTTGGTTGAGCAGGGGACGAAATTGGAGGAATTGCCGAAGACAGGAGAGACAACGAAATTTGCAGCAAAACAATGGGAGGAGATAAGTAAAAAGGGAGATGAGGCAATAAACCTGTTTGAGGCATACGTGGTTTTGGAGGTAGCGGTGCCGGATGACGTGGTGGAATTTGTAAGCGGATTGGATGCAACAACGAGAAAACGGCTACAAAATGACAAGTACCTGCGGGGACTTTTGAGAGATGAGGCAGGCGGCAGGAGGATATATCATTCGATATTGGCGGATTACATACTGGGCCAAATGAGTGAGGAGGAAAAAGGGGAATATCATAAACGGGCGGTAGAGGTTTACAGGGGGAAATTAAAAAAGGCAAAGATGGAGCAGATAAAGCCGGATGAATTGGCGGCGGTGCGGCTGGTTGAGCACGTTTTGGTGGCAGAAGGGAAAGAGGCGTTTGTGAAGACATGTGCATACGAGACGTGTGAGCCATTAAGTACACTTGGATTGCTGGAAAACGCTATTGAATTGGGAAAACGGGCTTTGGTGTTTGCAGAGAAGGGGTCCGCTGATGAGGCGGCGGTAAAGTGTACACTGGGGCTGGTGTACCGAACTCGTGGGGAATTGGATGCGGCGGAGAAAATGCATATAGGGGCACTGAATATCGAAAAACAAGGCAAACGTGAAAAAGGAATGGCACGAGAATACGGCAACTTAGGGCTGATTTATCGAAGGAGGGGGGAATTAGACAAGGCGGAAGAGATGCACAAAAAGTCGTTAGAGATGGCGGAGAAAATGGGACTACAAGAGGTGATGGAAACCCAGTACGGCAACTTGGGGCTGATTTATCGAGTGAGGGGAGAATTGGACAAGGCGGAAGAGATGCACAAAAAGTCGCTGGAGATTGATGAGAGGATTGGCCGGCTTAAGGGGATGGCAACCCAGTACGGCAACTTAGGGCTGGTTTATCAAACGAGGGGAGAATTGGACAAGGCGGAAGAGATGCACAAAAAGTCGTTAGAGATTTCGGAGAAACTTGGCCTGCTTGGGGTAATAGCAAATGAATATGGCAATTTGGGAGTGATTTATCGAAGGAGGGGGGAATTGGACAAGGCGGAAGAGATGCAGAAAAGGGCGTTAGAGATAGATGAGAAACTTGGCCTGCAAGAGGGAATGGCAAGCGATTACGGCAACTTAGGGGTGATTTATAAGGAGCGAGGCGATTTGGGAAAGGCGAGGGAGTATTGGGAGAAGGCGCGGGATTTGTTTAAGAAGATAGGGATGCCGAATGAGGTGAAGGAGGTGGAGGGGTGGATATCCTCAATTGATGATTGATGATTGCCGATTGAAAGAAGAGATTGCTTCGCTGCGCTCGCAATGACAGAGGACAGAAGGCAGTTCAAATTGTGGATTGTCGAATGTCGGTTGTCGATTTGAAACAAGGATTCCGCCGAAGGCGGGTAAACCCGCCAGACGGATGGCGGGTAAAAGTTTTGAGTTATTTTGGCAGACAGGAGTAAAATTCAAGACCTTTTCAGGGAAACGGTGTATGGCTGAGCCAACAATATGGGTGATTATTCCGGCTTACAACGAAGGGCGGGTTTTGGCTGATGTAATCGGCGAATTGCTGGATGGAAGAATTAAACCAAAAATCAAAAGGCAAAATGCAAAAGAAGCTGATAGTCCATTTACTTTTTCTTGGGCGGTTGCTGATTCTGTTCCTTCTTGTCAGAGGCGGACATTTCGGCAAGGGCGGCCTTGCGAGAGAGCTTGAACCTGCCCTGGTCGTCGATAGACAAAAGTTTTACGGGGATTACATCGCCGACTTTGCAGACGGACTCAACGTTCTTGACGTAGCCATCGCTTAGTTCGCTAATATGACAAAGGCCTTCGACGCCGGGGATAAACTCGACGAATGCGCCGAAATCCTTGACGGAGACGACTGTGGCCCGCGGATAAAGGGTGCCTTCCTTGGGGGCCTGGGTCATCGCCTCAATCATTTCCTTGGCCTTGAGGTGGCCATCGCCGCCGACGCAGCTTATGAAGACGGTGCCGTCTTCTTCGATTTCGATGGTGGTATCGGTCTGCTCCTGGAGCGCTTTAATGTTTTTGCCTCCCGGGCCGATGATTTTGCCGATAAATTCGGGGTCGATTTGCACGCTTATGAGTTTCGGCGCGTAAACGCTAAGCTCGGGTCTGGGCTTATCGATTGCCTTGGACATAGTATCGAGGATTTTGAGGCGTGCCTGTCGGGCTTTCTCCAACGCCTCGACCATAATGTTATGAGGCAATCCATCGGCCTTGATATCGAGCTGGACGGCGGTGACGCCATCGACGGTTCCGGCAACTTTGAAGTCCATATCGCCGTGATGGTCTTCGTCACCGAGGATGTCCGTGAGGAGGAAATATCTGCCATCATCGGCGGTAACCATACC
Organism: uncultured Pirellulales bacterium; assembly: GCA_964444715.1. Classification (GTDB taxonomy): domain Bacteria; phylum Planctomycetota; class Phycisphaerae; order Sedimentisphaerales; family Anaerobacaceae; genus Fen-1362. The sequence goes on from CAYUIL010000062.1 coordinate 8,154, forward strand.
GATGGAAATACCTGCGACGGCCTTTTTAATGGGGACACCGGCGTCCATCAGGGCAAGGGAGCCGCCGCAGACGGAGGCCATCGAGCTTGAGCCGTTGGACTCGGTAATATCAGAAACAATCCTGATGGTATATGCGAATTCCTCTTCGGGGGGTCTGACTTGTTCGAGTGCGCGTTCGGCGAGAGCGCCATGGCCTATTTCACGCCTGCCGACTCCTCTCATAGGTTTGACTTCGCCCACGGAGAACGGCGGGAAATTATAATGGAGCGTAAAGTTCTGGGTGTATTCATCGAGCAGGCCGTCGATAATCTGGGCGTCTCTGATTGTGCCGAGGGTGACAGTGACGAGGGACTGGGTTTCGCCGCGGGTGAACAGGGCAGAGCCGTGGACGCGGGGCAGAAGTGCTACTTCGCAGGTGATGGGACGAACATCATCATAGCCCCTGCCGTCGAGGCGCTTGCCCGAAAGTGCGAGTTCACGGACAATTTCGCCTTCAATCTTGCCAAAAATCCGCTTGAGCATCTTTTCATCGACGGCTTCGGCGGAATCCGGCTCTGGCTGGCAGTGCTGCTCAATCAGGCGTTCAAGCAATTCGTTGACGGCGGTTCTGCGTTTATGCTTTGTCGGTGCGAGCTCAAGGTCGTGGAGCTCGTCGGCAATCTGGGAGCGGATATGAGAATAAAGGTTATTATCAATCTGGACGATTTCGGGTGTTTCTTTTTCGACGCTGACCTTTTGGTGAAGTTCCTCGATAAGCTCACAGATGACCTTTACAGTTTCGTGTCCGGTTTTGACGGCCTCGGCAATAACGGCCTCGGGGAGTTCTTTTGCGGCGACCTCAATCATATTGATTGAATCAATTCGGCCGCCGACCAGCACGTTCAAATCGCCCTGTTCGAGCTGCTGGTGGGTCGGGTTGATGATTAGCTGACCGTTTACCCGGCCAACCCGGCAGGCGCCTGTGGGGCCCATAAATGGAATTTTGCTGATGGTAAGGGCGGCGCTGGCCCCAATCATAGCGGGGACATCGGGGTCGTTTTCTTTGTCGGCGCTGAGGACGGTGGCTATGATTTGAACTTCGTCGAAATAGCCCTCGGGGAACAGCGGCCTAAGCGGCCGGTCAATCATCCGGGCAGTGAGAGTTTCCTTTGTGCTGGGTCTGCCTTCACGTTTGATGAAGCCGCCCGGGAATTTACCGGCGGCGCTTTGTTTTTCACGATACTCGACGGAGAGCGGGAAGAAATCAATATCTTCGGAGCGGGGTGGTGCGGAGACGGCGGAGACGAGGACGACCGTTTCGCCGTACTGGACGACAACGGCGGCGTCGGCCTGGCGGGCGACTTTGCCTGTTTCGACGGATAAGGTCCGGCCCGCGATTTCTCTTTCAATTCTGATCAGGTCAAACATAATTTACCTCATAGACAGCCAAACCGTTGCGCACGACTGCGGCTTACGATTTTGGCGAATGTTCACACTATTTCCGCAAGCCGAGCCGCGATATTATGGCACGATACCGTTTGGGGTCTTTCCTGCCGACGTACTTGAGCAGGGCCGCCCTTGTCCCGACCATTTTAAGCAGCCCGCGGCGGGATGAGTGGTCCTTGCGGTGGAGCTTGAGATGCTCGGTAAGGCCGTTAATCCTCTCGGTCAGCAAGGCAACCTGCACTTCGGGCGAGCCGGTGTCGCCCTGGTGCGTTTCGAAGTCACCAACGATTTTTTCTTTTTGCGATTTTGGCAGCATTTTTCAAGCAAACCCTTTCTTTGAACGATATGCCCACCTGCGGTGGTCAACCCCCCGATAAATCGGGGGGCTAAATACTCAAAGAGCCAAAAGTTATGAAGGGGGTATTTTAGCAGTTTGCCGCCGGACTGCAAGGGGCAGCAATCCTCAAAGTTAGGGTTTTTTTCATAAGTAGCGTTCCAACAAATCCCTCCGACCTGTCCGGCGTAGCGTAAGCGAAGTCGGAAGCCGGAAGCAGCCATCGAGCGTTTGACTCAGCCCCGCGAAAAGACGGTACGACAAGAAATCCGCAATCGCAAAGATGCGATCGAAAATCCCCTCGCTGCTGTCCTCCCTTTACCGCCGCCCTCCCTGCATATACTGCTGCATATACTCCTCTACTGTCGTCGGCTTGCCGCCCCTCTCCGTCGGCGCCCTCGTTCTCGTTCCCGTCACACGCACGCCCTCGCTGCCCCAGGCACGCAACGCCACCTTCGGCTTCTTCTCCAGCGCCTTTATCTCGCTATACCTGGCTCGCAGCTCTTCAGGCCAGTACATCAGCTTCGCCGCCACCCTCGCCATGCTCACCCCGTCAGAACTGTATAACATATCAAAGTAGCGCCGCGGCTGAAGATTCTTGTCCCCGGACCAGTCATCTACAGCAACCAAATCCACTAACACCGCACCTGTCGTGTAATCTATCGTCTCCGGCAGCGGCACTTCCTTGTTCTGCTCATTCGACTCGACCTTTAC
>CAYUIL010000063.1:0-10536 GCA_964444715.1 uncultured Pirellulales bacterium
CACGATTTCGTCGTAGTTCTCGTTGAAAACGCTGCGAAGATGCATGTCAGGGTTCTCACGCATTCCCGCCAGAAGCTCGCTGTACATTCTTGCCACGCGAGCCGGCGTCTCCTTCAGGCCGTCGCGGTTAAGGTCCTCTCCGACGGCCGAGAGAATCTCCCTAACCGCTTTCTCAATCCTCGCCTCATTTATCTGCTTCTTCTTTTTGGTCATACGAGCCAGGCAAATGCTATTTTTTGCCCTTCTTATCCACAAGGTTTATAAGGTATGTTGTCAGAAGTCGAACACCGAAGGCGCTCGCACCTTCAGTTGACGACCCTGTTGGCTTTTCTATGTAGTCCACCCCTGCAATATCCAGATGTGCCCACTTTTTTTCGCTCGCGAACTGTCTCAAAAACGCCGCCGCCGTGCACGCCCCGCCCCATTTGCTGCCGGTATTCTTCAGGTCTGCTATCTTGCTTTTCATCTCCTCGGCGTACTCATCCCCGCACGGAAGCCGCCAAACCTTCTCTCCGCTGATTTGTGCCGCCTTTTCGATGTTCCTGCTCAGTTGCTCGTCATTGCCCATCAGGCCCGCCATATATGTCCCCAGCGCAACCATACAAGAACCTGTCAGCGTCGCTATGTCGATAATCACGTCGCAGTTTTGTTTGACCGCATAATGGAGCGCGTCACAAAGTATCATCCTGCCTTCAGCATCGGTGTTTTGAATCTCGACGGTCTTGCCGCTGTATGTGGTAACGATATCGCCGGGTCTGTAGCTTGTGCCGCTCGGCATATTTTCCGCCGCCGGCACTATGGCGTAGAGATTTATGGGCAGCTTCAGCTCTGCCGCTGCCTTGACCGTCGCCAGCACCGCAATGCCCCCGCTTTTGTCGAGCTTCATCTGCTCCATATTCTGCGCTGGCTTGATGCTTATCCCGCCCGAATCAAAGGTTATGGCCTTGCCGATTAGAGCAACCGTTGGCAGCTTGCCTATTTTGCCTTTCGGGGTGTATCTTACGACTATAAATCGCGGCGGCGTCTTTGACCCGCTGCCCACCGCCAAAATCCCGCCCATACCAAGCTTGGCCATTTGCTTGTCGTCAAGCACTGTGCAGCTAAGTCCGGACGTCCCCCGGGCAAGCTTATTTACCTCTTCCGCCAGCGCTGGCGGGTTTATCACATTGCCCGGCCTGCTCGCGACTGTCCTGGCGTAACTCTGGGCTTTGCCGATTATGATGCCCCTCGATAGCCCGCTCTCAAGTCGCTTCGCCTTAGGCGTGTCATTATCAATCACCTCGACCGTAAGCGAATCTGTTCTGCCGTCTTCCTCCGACGTAACGTACTCATCGTAACGGAAGCTTCCGTAATGCGCCCCCTCAGCAATCGCCTGTGCCAGAAGCCCCGAATCAAATTTTGCTCCGAAGGCCCTGTGAAGTGCAAATGCCATTGTCTTTACCTTCATCCCCACCGCCTTGTTGGCTGCAAGCGCCGCGGCCTTTCTAATGATGTCGATTGTGGCTTTCTTCTGTTCGCCTAAGCCGACCAAAAGCACACGTTCGGCGCCTATTTGTTCATTGCCGTAAACTACGGCGATGGTGCCTTCCTTGCCCTTGAAGTCGCCGAGTTTTATGATTTGCTCGATGGCTCCGCCGAGTCGGCTGTCGAGTTCGCGGTTTACGACGTCCAGTCGCTTTGCATCCGAGAAGTGTCCCACAACGAGCATCTGTGTTTTGCACTCCGCGAAATGCATCTTGCCGGTTTTTAATACAACATCAATTATCCGCTTCATCTTTTTCCGCCTTTTGTTTTGGTTTTCTTGTGTCGGATTTACCTTTTGCGCGATGATGCAGATATGCCTCGATGAAATCCTCTATCTCGCCGTCGAGCACCGCGTCGACATTGCCGGTCTGATGGTTGGTTCGATGGTCTTTTACCATCTGATATGGCTGCAGCACGTAGCTGCGAATCTGGTTGCCCCAGGCGATTTCCCCCTTTGCGCCGTATTGTTTTGCAATCTCAGCGTCGCGTTTTTGCTGTTCGAGCATATAGAGCCGGGCCTTGAGCACCTTTAACGCCTGCGCCCTGTTTTTGTGCTGGCTGCGCTCGTTTTGGCACTGCACGACAATGCCCGTTGGTTTGTGCAGAATCCGCACCGCAGAGCTTGTCTTGTTGACGTGCTGGCCGCCCGCGCCGCCCGCGCGGTAAAAATCAATCTTCAGGTCGTCCTCTTTTATCTCAATATCGATGTCTTCCTCGAACTCGGGGAGGCAGTCCACCGCGGCAAAGCTGGTATGACGGCGTTTGTTGGCGTCAAACGGGCTTATCCGGACGAGCCGATGAACGCCGACCTCGCACGATAGTTTCCCGTATGCAAAAAGCCCGTTGACGCGGAGGGTTATCGACCGTATGCCCGCCTCCTCACCGGGAGTAATATCAAGCTCACTGTACTGGTACTTATTCTTCTCAAAATATCGCGTGTACATTCTAAGAAGCATACTCACCCAGTCGCAGCTTTCGGTCCCTCCGGCCCCGGCGTGAATGCTGAAAAAGCAATTCTTTGTATCATTCGGCCCGCTAAGCAGGCCCGTCAATTCTATCTTCTCGCAGCGCCTGCCTAGCGCCGCCAGGTCGTTCTCCAACTGGGCAAGTTCGTCCGGGTCGGGCTTGTCCGCCGCGGCGGATTCAGCCGCAAGCTCGAAGAGCTCGGCCAAATCCTGAACCTCACTGCTGAGTTCCTCGACCGGCTCAACTACCGCCTTCAACGTGCTTAGCCGGGAAACTACCCCCTGCGCTGCCTCCTGATTGTCCCAAAAGCCGGCCTTGCTCATCTTTTCCTGAAGCTGCGCAAGCTCGGTCTTTTTGCCCGTCAAGTCAAAGCCAGTCCCGGATATTTGCCACCCGGGCCTTCAACTCTGCTATCCTGCTTTTTAACTGCGCAATTTCCATAGTTTACTCAAGTAATCTGTGCCGAAAAAACCGCTTATAACACATTGGCCGGCAATATGCAATGAACTTTACCATTTTGCTTAAACTGTCAGATAGTGTATTATTGCTTGACTGGATAAGGCGTATGGCTGGTTGCTGCATGTAAATTATGAAAGGTTTATATATGGACAAAGCAAAATCCGGCTCTTTCCTGAGGACCTTAAGATTCCTTTTCATCCCTTGTGCGACGGTGTTCATATCGAGCTTCTGCATTATGGTTCTGGAGCTTGTGGCTGGCCGAATAATCGCCCGTTTCCTCGGCTCCTCGCTTTACACCTGGACGAGCGTCATCGGTATCGTCCTGGCGGGCATTACTATCGGCAATTACATCGGCGGCCGACTGGCCGACAGGTTCAGGCCCTTAAAGACCCTGCCGATACTGTTCGCAATCTGCGCCATCGCCTGCCTTGCCACCATTGTTTCAAACAACCTCATCGGCAACTTCACCTGGCTGTGGCAGTTCAACTGGCCAACCAGAATCCTGTTGCACGTTATGGTGGTATTCCTCCTGCCATCCACACTTCTTGGCACAATCAGTCCGGTGGTGGCAAAAATGGCTCTCGAACGAGGCCTTCCAACCGGCAGGACTGTCGGCGATATCTACGCCTGGGGCGCCGCCGGCAGCATCGCGGGCACCTTCGCTGCCGGCTATTACCTCATCGCCATGATGGGAACCATCTCAATCATCTGGGCAATCGCGGCGGTGATGATAGTAATGGCCCTGTTGTACGGCGCGGGCCTGTGGACCGTCCGCGCGACGGCGGTAATTTTTCTCGCGGCAGTCCTTCTGGGGGCTGGCCCTTGGAAACAAACCGCCATTAAAGTCGGCTTAAAAGAAATGCCCAGCGGAATTACTGTTTATGAAGACGAGACAAACTATTGTTATGTCGCAGTCGTAATTGCACAGGGCAACCCCGATAAAAGGGCCTTCATCCAGGATAAGTTGATACACAGCGAGATTATTATCAGCGAGCCGAATAAGCTGCTATACCCATACGAACAAATAATGGCAGCGATAGCGCATCAATTCGCCGCAGTGGGGGATAAACCTTTTTTTTAATACTGGGGGGTGGAGGTTATGTGCTCCCCGGGTACCTTGAGCGATTCTGGCCGCAGGCGACGGTTGATGTTGTCGAGATTGACCCGGGCGTCACCAAAGCTGCCTTCGCCGCCTTCGGACTCGACCCCAAAACCAGGGTAAACACAATTTCGCTTGATGCTCGCAATTACATAAATGGCCTTATCGAGAAACGACACCGCGGCCTGCAAACAAAGCGGTATGATTTTATCTACGAAGATGCCCTCAATGACTACTCTGTCCCCTATCAGCTCACCACCAAGCAGTTTAATGATGAGCTCTACGAGTTGCTTACAGACGATGGAATCTATATGGTCGAACTCATCGATACCTTTGATAGTGCGTTATTCTTGGGTGCTGTTGTCAACACGCTGGAGCAGACATTTCCTTTTGTCACCGTCATCTCCCAAAACGACTTCGAAAGATACGACCGCGGCACATACGTTGTTGTCGCGGCCAAGCGCAAACTTGACCTGACCGATGTTTGCAGCGGTTTCGAGGTTAATCAAAGCGTCTGGTATCTCAACGAGTCCGAAATAACGCAACTTCGCAAAAAATCGAATTCGCTGGTCCTGACCGATGACTATGCACCGGTTGAGAATTTACTTAAGCCCGTTGTTTTACGGGAGGTGGAAAGGCAGTCCGTAGCAATCACCGAGCAGGCGAAAAGTTACGCCTTGCGGGGAAATCTGCCAAAAGCAATGCAAAAACTCGAAACTCTCGCACGAATTGCCCCGTCCCTTTCTATCAGAGTATACAGTGCAGTGGCACTCATCTTTGCCCGTGCCGGCAGAACCGATGAAGTCCTTCACGTCTTGGTGTCTGCCCTCGACCGATTCACGGATGCTCAATACAGGGAACAAATGTTATCTCTTCGCTACAATTATGCGATAACTCTGGCACAGAGTGGGCAGGACCAGCAGGCCGCGGAGCAGTTCGAAGCAACTGCAAAAATCTGCAACGAGCTCATCGCGGAAAACCCCCAGTCGGTTGAATCGTATCGCGCTCTCGGAAATATCTTTGCCGAAAAAGGTGACTTCGCCAGGACGGTGGAAAACTTTCAGAAGGCCTTGGTCCTCCAGCCCGATAATCTTGAAAATCATATGAACCTCATACGGGCCTTCGAAGCCGGAGAGGATTTTGATACTGCGGTCCAGATAGCGCAGCACGCCATCAAATATTTTCAGGACCACAACCGCACACAAGACGCCGAAACAGTCAGGAAATACCTCGGCCACTTGCAGGAGCGGCAATCGAGCGAATAGTGACTGAGGATGCTTATGCGCCAGATTGCGTCACAGGCACAAGTTCGATTGAGTTCGCTGGCTTACCGCTTCAGCGTCCCCTGCGGCTCTACAATTACGCTTCCCTCTCGCGACATTTGAAGTGGATTGTCCGACAGCTTTTTGTTGATTTCTTTGGTGATTCCAAATACCTTCGTCCTGCCTGTCCGCGTGTTTGTTATCGCCAGATAACAGTTGCCCTCGGCCGATACGCCTGAAAAAGCCGGCTGATAAACCCCCACCTTCTCGAACTCTCCTTCAACCGTCACAAGACAATGCTCAGCCACCGCGCCGGCGGCCAGAACAAAACACACCCCGACGACTAATCCCATTAGAAATTTTACGACTTGCTCCTTTCCAAATCAGACCAATGTCCGCTATGCTGCTCAGTGCTGGCAGCTCGCTTGATATGCTCGTATTTCGACGGCTTTTCGCGCACAAACGTTATCCCTCGGCCGGTTACTATCTCATGCTCCTCCCGCAGAAAGTCGATATACTGCAGCAGACCCCAGCCGGTGTTGTTCCAACTCATCTGATAGCCTCGCTGATGCGCCTCTTTTTCCATAAACAGCCGCCTTTGCTTGTTGAAAACCAGATAATCCACTCCAGCCGCTATCTGCTCAACCGCCGCCTCGCCCGGGTCAACGAGAATCCCGCGAATATATCGTCCCAGCACCAGCCCATCGGGACATCGCTTGTTTGAGCGTATCAGCTCCCTCGCATACCTGAATTTGGTGGCTATCGCTGCCCTGCCCGAGCCAAGCGTGTCGGCAAGCACCCCACTCGATATCTGCTGCATATTCAAATAAGGCAGGACCATCACGTTCGTCGCGCCATACAGTTTCAGCAGCATTCCCTCATCGAGGTAAGTATCGAAAAACACGACATCATAATCGTCAAAATTGGTCCCTCGCAGCTTCTTTACCCTGCACCATTTGACCTTCGCCGCCTCTAGCGCGGCGGTAAGAGAGGCCTGAAATTGCCTGTAGGGTTCGCCGTTGTCGGCCCGCATAAAATCGGGGTGGCACTCGCCCGCGATGAGGTACACTATGTTCCTGCATTGCTTGGGCGTGCAGGATTCCTCAAGAAACCGCCCGAAGCCGCGTATCCCGTATTCGAGCCCCTTGTCCGGGCTAAGCAATCCGAGCGTCGTAATCAAAAACCGATTTTCAAGGCCAAATTCCTTCTTTATTGCCAGCCGGTCGTAATGTGAAGGATGATGCATCCGTATCCCATGGTCGATGTGCTTCAATTTGTCGTGACTAATGCCGTAAATATCCGATTCGAGTATGTCTATCGCACTTTCGGTGGTTACTATCATACCATCACAGATTTTCGCAAGGGTCTGCACGACCGTCCTTTGATGCTCGTCCGGGTCGTCTAAAACCGTGTGCAGGTAAGCCAGAGTCGTCAGCTTCGCCGCGGTAAATGTCCTGGCCATCTCCACGTAATTTGTCCCCCGGGCGTCGCGACCTTCCTTATCGGGGTCAAGGCCGTATTCGTGCTGCAGCAAAACCACCGTGGGATTGGGGTTTTCTGCCGCCCTGGTTATTATGTCGTCTGTCGTATGCACCCACGATTGCGGGTTATACTGGTCGATGACAAGGTCCACGGGGATGTTGTATGGCCCGTTGCCGTTATCTATCGCCGCAACCCGTATATGGCCGACCTCGCCGGTAAAGTGCGACAACGCATTGGCTAAGTTTCGTGAAAACGTCGCTATCCCGCACCGCCTCGGCGGATATGTGCCCACTATCCGTATATTGTATGGCATATAAACCCCCGTTTTGCGTTCTGAGTATTGGGTCCTATGTCGGGCGTCCCTTTGTCGCCATTAAAACAAACGTCCAAGCCAAAGTCAACCGGCTACGGTTCATCCTTTGGGATGGGAAAAGAAGGAACCCCGATAAATCGGGGCAAGACGGGAGTCAATTTTTCTCAGCGTCGACGTGCCGTGGCGGGTTTTTGCCTGGAAGACGGTTTTCTGCCTAAAATTTCGTCGGCCTCATCAGCCGTTTTCGGCGGCCACCGTCCTTCCGACTGCAATTTTATTAACTCATCTTTTTTCTTGATACTGACTATTGTGCGGCACTTTGGGTACCTGTTGCAGCCCAGGAAAGGCCCTTTTCGGCTTTGCCTGATGACAAGCTCGCCGTCCCTGCACTTATAACACTTTAGCCCCGTCGGTTCGGCCGGCGGTCTCGGCGGCGCGATGTTGCCTTGCTTGTCGAGTCGCACTATTGTTTTGCACTTCGGATAATCGCTGCAGCCCAGAAAATCGCCGAACCGCCCTGTCCTGTGAACCAGTGGCTTGCCACAAACTGGACATTTGTGCTCACTCACCTTCTGCTCAACCATTTTGCCTTCTTTGTCGCACGACCAGGTGAACTTGCACTTTGGGTAGCCGGAGCAGCTCAGGAATTTGCCCTTCTTCCCGAAACGATAAACCAGCTTTTGCCCGCAAACCGGGCACTCGTATTCGCTCGGCGTTACCTCCGCTTTGGCGTGCTTCATCTGGGCGGTTGCAGTTTCGAGACTTGTTTTGAACGGCCCGTAAAATTCATTCAGTACGCGAACCCAGTCAAGGTGCTGCTCTTCTATCTTGTCTAACTGCTCTTCCATATACCGCGTAAAGGCCACGTCCATTATTTTGGGGAAGTATTCATCGAGCTTGTCGGTTACTACCTCTCCGAGGTCTGTGGCGTAAAGTTTCTTTTCCTTTTGTTCGACGTATCCTCTTTCCTGGATTGTGCTGATTATGCTCGCGTAAGTGCTTGGCCTGCCGATGCCTTCCTTTTCCAGCGCCTTGACCAAGGACGCCTCGGTATATCTTGCGGGCGGCTTGGTGAAATGCTGCTCAGCTTTTATGTCCACCGCTGCCAGTTCCTGTCCGGGTTTCACCGCCGGCAATTGCTGCTCGCCCGCTCCTGTCACGCCGGAGGACCAGACCTTCGTAAAGCCGTCAAAGGTCAGGACCCGCCCGCTGGTCTTATACCAACATCGCCCGATTGTTGTCTCGCCGAAGATATCCAGGTTCGTCACGTCCCATTTTGCAGGCGACATCTGGCAGGCGACAAAACGCCGCCATATCAAATTATAAAGCTTATACTGTTCTTCGCTCACCAGCGCCCGGACGTCCTCCGGCGTCATATCCACATCCGTAGGCCGAATCGCCTCGTGCGCAGCTTGAGCACTTTTCTTGGCGGCGTATATGTTCGCCTTTGCGGGCACATACCCATCCCCGAAATGCCTGTGGATAAACTGGCGCACCTCATTGACGGCCTCCGGCGAAACGTGGGTGCTGTCAGTCCTCATATATGTAATAAGACCGAGTGCCCCCATCTCTGCTCCCAGGTCAACGCCCTCATACAACTGTTGCGCTACCACCATTGTCCGCTTGGTCGAAAACCCGAGTCGATTTGACGCCGCCTGCTGTAGCGTGGAGGTTATAAGCGGCGGCCCGGGCCGGGATGACGATTCCTTCTTTTCAATGTTACCTACCTTGAACTTCGCACGCCTGGCCGCCTCGTATATCCGCTGTGCTTGCTCTGCCATAGACGCCTTGAACTTCTCATCCCCTATTTGGTAGAGTTCGCTTTTGAAGGCATTGTGTTCAGCCAGCCATCTGTTCTGCTTGTCAACTGTCGGCCCTTGCTCGGGTTTCTCGCCGGTGGCTATGAAATCCCGCCACTGCTGTCCATAATTGCTCTTCAGGTCGGTGGTGAAAATTGCGGGGATGAACCAGTATTCCTCCGGCTTGAAACCGCGTATCTCCCGCTCCCGCCCGACAACTATCTTGACCGCGACCGACTGCACTCGCCCCGCAGATAAACCCCTCGCGACCTTCTTCCACAAAAGCGGGCTTATCTGGTAGCCGACTATCCGGTCCAGTATGCGTCTCGCCTGCTGGGCCATCACCTTGTCTATATCAATCCGGCCCGGATTGGCAAACGCCTGCTTTATCGCCGACTGCGTTATCGCGTTGAATATCACGCGGTAAACCCTGTCCCGCGGCACCCCAAGAATCTGCGCAAGATGCCAGGCAATCGCCTCGCCCTCTCTGTCAAGGTCGGTCGCTAAATAAACGTCTTTGCACTTTTTTGCCGCCGTCTTTAGCGCGGTAACAACCTTGCTTTTGCCTGGCATAATCGCGTATGTCGGCTCGAAATCCTTCTCTATCTCGACCCCGAACTCCTTCGTCGGCAAATCGCGGATGTGTCCCATCGACGCCTTCACCTCGAATCCGGAGCCGAGGTATTTGTTTATCGTCCGGGATTTGGCCGGCGATTCCACTATCACTAACGACTTGCCATTGGTACTTGTCTTTGCCATACGCGTTCCAGTACTTCTTATCGAAACTTTCCCAAATTACCTTGAGGGAACGACAAATAAGGACACAACCGCGAATTGTCAAGAAAAACAATCCGGGCCTGATTATCCCCGCCGCAAAAACCCGCCGAGCAACGGCTTTAGCTTGCGGATGGCATTGCCGCGATGAGAAATCGCGTTTTTTTCTTCAGCGGTCAACTGCGCAACCGTCTTATTTAATTTCGGCACGAAGAAAATCGGGTCATAGCCGAAGCCGTTCTCGCCTGCCGGCTTATCGATAATTATCCCCTCCAGCATCCCCTCCGTCTCAATCAGAACCTTCTCAGGGCTTGCTAAACACAGGCAGCACACAAACCGGGCCGACCGTTTTTTTTCGGGAACATTTTCCAAAAGCTTCAAAACCTTCTCAAAATTTTTGCGGTCAATGGTTTTTCTGTTTTTATCCTTCGCCCCCGCAAATCTTGCGCTTTTCACCCCCGGCTGTCCTCCCAGCGCATCTATCACCAGCCCCGAATCATCCGCCAACGTCCACAGCCCCGTCGCCTTTGCGTATCCAAATGTCTTTTTTCGTGCATTTTCAGCGAAGGTTTTGCCATCCTCTTCAATCTCAGGAATATCAGGAAAATCCCCCAGCCCCACCCAGTCAATATCCCCTCCCAGCATTGCCCCCAGCTCAGCAATTTTCCCCGGATTTGTCGTCGCCACAAGAATTTTTTTAGCCACAGAACTCACAGAGGACACAGAGATAAAAAATAAATCACCTTAATTCTTATTAAACAGCATCTTAATAAATGCCTCGCAATACAAGTCCAGAAGGTCGGGAGCTATATCATCATCTGCCTTCATTTTCAGGTAATAGCCATTGTCTAATCTTTC
>CAYUIL010000064.1:0-10530 GCA_964444715.1 uncultured Pirellulales bacterium
ATGATTGGCCAAACCTCCTCGTTCGTTACCGGATTCGACGGCAACCTCGGATGCGGCATCCGCTGTCGCCCGTATTACAAACTGGTTCCCGTTTCCAACGGCTGTCCCTACCACTGCACATACTGTTATCTCGCCTTCGTATATCGAAAATATCATCCCTTCATCAAAATCAACGTCAACTACAACACAATGCTCAGGCAAATCACCAGGCTCGCCGGGGGCTCGCTGCGCAAAATCAGTTTCAATATGGGCGAAATGCTCGATTCGCTCGCCCTCGACCACATAACCAATCTCACGCCGATGCTCGTGGATTTCTTCTCTCGCCTGCCCAACGCCTTCCTTATGCTGCTCACCAAAAGCGCGAATATCGCTAATCTCCTCGCCGTCAAACCCGATAACCAAACAGTTGTTTCCTGGAGTATCAACAGCCGCGAAGCAATCAGCCAATATGAACCGGATACCGCTGACCTCGACGAGCGAATCAATGCCGCCAAACGCTGTCAAAGCCACGGCTATCGCATCCGATTCCGAATCGACCCCGGCATTCTGCACCCGAACTGGCAAAACGCTTATGCCGAGATGATTAAGAAAATGCTCACCTCCACCGAGCCGGAGAACATCACCATCGGAATGCTCCGCCTTGTCCCCGGCCACTCCCGTCTTGCCGCTCAGGTGTATCCCGTCGAAACCAGAGAATTCCTCCAAAAACAAATTCTGACCGACCTCGCTTCTGACGGGAAACTGCGATACCCCGAAGATAAACGTATCGAATTTTATTCCCATATCATCGATACCATCCGAAGCTTCAACAAAACTGTCCCTGTCAGTTTGTGCCGGGAATCCCCTCACGTCTTAAACGCCTTCAAAAACCAACGCTTAAACGTGACCTGCAACTGCCTCGGCTGAACTATAGCTTGCTTTACGATTACCGAAACGTGGTTTATATAAACATTGGTAATATGAGTAAGTGTAAGTATCCGTCGTTCCTCTGTTTGGGAAAATCTCCTGTGTCAATTCTTTGCTCTCAACGGACACGCCTATTTGCTTGCCCATATCTCGCATTAGCGACTCCCTGTATTGGTCTTGTAGTATCAATATCCTGCCACGAGGGTCGCAAAGCTTTTCCGCTCTAACAATATCATTTGCCAGACCGATGGTTCCGTTTTCATCTGCTAACGGCCGAATAACGTAAGAGAACATTACCAAATGATACATCCCGTAGTTTTTCTCTATTCGCTCCAACTGATTCGCGTTATCAGGAAAATCGTTCGTAAGAGTCAAAATCCTGTGCTCACCTACACCCACTTCGTTGACCCTGCACAAATCAAAATACTCATTGAGCATCCGTTGGCCGGTTGACAAACATATTCTCGATGTATCGTTTAGAACATAAACAAATCGAACGGGACGTTGCTTCAAACCGTTTCGATTTTCCAAAAGGCTCATTATGATATCCGTCACTGCCAAAACACCCACGGCCGGACCGCAGCCAATATCGAGTATGCGTATTTCTCCGCCATCAAGGATGCCGCCAAAATCCTCTGAGTCAATGTAACCCAGTAAGCTGTTCTGTACCTGGAAATAATGCCTGCTGAAAAAGACCTCTAAAAACGCACACATCCCTGACGCTGTGCTTGGGTACATTGCTTCTTCTTCCGACACGTTCCTATTAGGCAGGCGACCTATTTGCCGCTTTAGCACGTTTTTCACTCGGTCTGACAGCTTCCAAATACCATCAGGACATATCCTCAGTTTAATTTGGCTCTCAACCCTCTCTGTCATTATTTAAACCCTCCATCCTTTTCATAATTTTCCTCCTGAAATTGAATTTGACTTTCATATCCTTTTTACCGCTGAGCACGCCGAGATCGCGAAGAATTGACTATAAATAATCTCTGCGTTCTTTGCGGTCTCTGCGGTGAAGATGCTTCTAAAACTCAACATCACTCCGGCAATCCTTTCATTGGCGTATCCTTTTCAAGGTTCTTCAATCTGAACTCGTGCGAGATAACTTTCTCCTGAAGCTGCTCCACCTTTGCCGCTGACCGCTTCTGGCTTTCAAGCAAGCTCGTTACGTCCCGCTGCAATAAATCAAGCTGTCTTTGCAGGTTCATCCAGCTACCCACAATCAGCGACGCCAGAAACGCCAGCTGCACCAGCACCGACATATTGACCGTCTTGTTCAATCTCCAGCTTTTCCCGTTACTCTTTGCCATTCCCCACCATTTTCAATCCAAAATTTGCAATCCGAAATCCGCAATTGCTCTACGGCTCCGCATAAAACACGTTCTTGTCTCCCACCCTGTGCATAACGATATAAGCCCCCTCCGGCAGTTGTCCCTGCTGTGAAAAATCCTCCGCCAGGTTCGTCGCCTTCATCTCGCCGCCGATTTCAACGGGCGTTTGTCCCGCCGCGAGCACCTCGACCATCCGGACCTTATAAACGTTGTGCGAGTAATGTTGTTTGACCTTCGCCGTGAACGCGCTCGACCCGCCGCCGGCGCTTGCCACTCTCGCCACCTCGCCCGGCCCCGTCTCATTCATCAAGCCCAGCGCCGACCTGCGAATTCCCTGCCCAGCCATCATCTGCTCCTTACCACCTTCAACCGTGTCGCCTGCTTCACAAAATCCATCCTCACGCGCTCAATGACCGACGTGCTCCTGTTGTCGCTCGCCGCCGAGAAAATGTCCCTGTCGTCGGGACTGGTCTTCACGATGTCGCCGACCTCAAAGCCAAGACCAAGATATGGCGTCCGCACGTCGAACGTCTCAATCGCCGCTGCACCCGCCTGTGCCCGCCGCCTGATAAACTGACACAGCGCCGCCGAATCATCCGCCTCATCCGGACTGCCCACCGAACCATCCTGCACGCCTGCGAATATGCTTTTGCCCGTAACCTTGCGAAACTTGAATCTGCTCGGCTCCACGATGACTCGCTCGACCACCGGCACAGCCGAGCCGACCGGCCCGTCGGCAACCGTGCAGCTCAGCCGCTCGTCGCTTGCCACCGACGCCGTTATCCGAAACCGAAGCGTCCCCTGTATCGCCGCCGCCCACGTCTCGATATCCAGCCGGTCGCTGCTCAACCATATCCCGCACTCGTCCAACAGGTTGTTGAACGCGTGCAGATACTGCCACCAGGTCTCGCCGGAATCGTATGAGACCTCCAGAAAGTACCCAAGCGACTTCCCCTGCAAATCGCACGACAACGCCGGCCAGAATCGCCTGCGCCTGTGAACGTATTTGCCGGTCTCGAAAACAGACGAAAAATCATATGCATGCCCCTGATTAAACGGCTCGCCTGTATAATCCCCCGCCTCGTTCAGACACCACTTGCGAAACACGTCCTTGACCATATAAAAATCCGGATTCGTTGACGGCGAGAACTCGTCGTAATCATCGCTCTCATCCTCAGGCCGCCACGCCTTCACCAAATCGAACGTCGCCTCGAAAATCTTGTAGTCGCCCTGCCCCGTCCAGCGGTGCGTCACAGGCGAGCTTCGACTGCCCGTCACCTTCCATACATTCGTCTTCGAGATGCTCAATCGCTCGCCCGACTGCTGGAGATTCAGCTCAACGCTCCTGCCGCAACCTCTCCGATAAAACACTATCGCCTGTCCCGGCCCGCTTTCACACAGCCGCGGCACAAACTTAAACTCCAGACCCGCCTGCTCACAGCAACGCCCAAGCGCATCCAGCAGATTCAACCTCGTCACATCGAGGTCCCGCACCGATTCACCTGCGGCAATCGCCCG
Organism: uncultured Pirellulales bacterium; assembly: GCA_964444715.1. GTDB lineage: Bacteria > Planctomycetota > Phycisphaerae > Sedimentisphaerales > Anaerobacaceae > Fen-1362. The sequence goes on from CAYUIL010000064.1 coordinate 3,756, forward strand.
TAGACGCTTTTCGTCCGGCAAAGCTAATTCGCCCGTCGGCAGATACTCGCAAAGCAGATACAAAATCACATCCGCACAATCCCACAATTTCGCTCCCGGTGCGTTCGCCGCAAACAACCGGACGACATTGCCTTTGTGCTCAACCATCTCACTGCTCGCATTCGGCTGACCCCCTTCGTTGAAAACCGTCTGTGCGCCCTCAATAAAAACCGTCCGTCCATCGGTATCACGCACCTGCCTTCCAAAAACCGTAATCCGCTCAAGCGTCGCGCTGTAATCACGCGCTATCACTTCGATAACCTCGCCATCCGGCCCAATCGTCGTCTCAATCCCCTCCACATAGCCGGCGAATATCAAAATCCCATCCGACCCTCCCGCAGGATAAAGATTATTGTATATCCATCTGATACTGACCGGCCTTGCTGTTCCAATCTCGCCTTCAATCTCCTCGACGGTTAACTCGCGATACTCTGAATCCCCGGCCGGATTATACATCATCCGGGCCATCCCAAAATCCAGCCTGCCCGCCTGAACTATCTCCACAACCTCCAGATACGGGCACAAGCGTCCCTCAATAAACGCAAACGCCGCACCAGCAGGCACCGCAAGCTCGCTTCTCTCCGGCTGAAATAAATCCACCCTGTTTGTCATCATCCGCCTACAATCTCAATCGCCTCTGCGTTTTCGCCCGCAACCTCAACCGCAACCTGCCCCAGCGATTCTCGCTCGTTGCCCGCCGCATCCGCCGCCCTTATTGCAAACAGATACCGCCCCTGCTCAAGCTGGTTGCTCTGATACCGGTAAAACCTCCGCCCTTCATACGCGACCGTCGCTACGGGATTCTGATAATCGACCTCGCCTGTCCCTCCATCAAAGTAAACCCTCATTTCCGCCGGATAGCTTCTCTCCTCGATTGGGCAATAATGCCAGACAAGCTCAACCCTGCCATCCCTTATCTGCCCTGCCGCCGGCTCAAAGATGTCGTTAGGCCTCGCTGCTTCCAGGTCTCTTGATGCATCAATTGCCACCTTCGCCGCCGCCCGCAATGTTTGCTCAATCCGTCCGCACCGATTCGCACACCGCACAACATAAAAATACACCTCCCCCGGCTCGTGCGACAGATAATCCGGCAAAACAATCTCGCCAGCATCCGGCCCCGCGACGGCCAGTATGTCGTCAAAATCAACCGTCCCCATACTCCCGCCGCGATACACTATCCGACAGCCCTTGACTCTTGCCCAAAACCATCCAAGTTCAAGCACCGTCCCCAGCTTAAAGCCATTGGCGGTCTGCCCCGCAAACAACGCCTCTTTCAGCCACGCCGGCTCCATCAGCTCACCGTCCTCGTCATACTCGACCCATCCTCGACGGGCGTATGCGTCAACATCACCGTCTCGCCGTCGTCATCGTAATACCGAATCGCACCGGTTAACTTGTCCTGCACCGCCTTGTTCAGCAGCAGTTTCGCCGCCCTGGTCAACAATTCGGCGTCGGCCCCCTCTAAGCTGCCTACATCCACTCTTCCATCAGCATCGATTTTCAGCTTGTTCGCCGCCCCGTTCGTGAATAACGCAGCAGCCAAAGCATTCGCCCAGCCGGAATCCGCCTGCGTAATGGTCCCGCTCGAAGAAGAATACTTACAGCCGTTAACCACGATAACTCCCGATGAATTCTTCAGGTCGCACCGCTCACCCGGAGTTCCTGTTGAGGAGGTGTAGAAAACACAATTTTGAAATGCTGTATTTGCGTTCGAGTCCTGAGACCAGAATCCGTAGACATATCCGGCAAAAGGCGACTGAGTAGTTGTTGCAAATACACAATTTTGAAACGTATGTCTTCCCACCCCGCCAATGTAGTATCCAGCCGCAATGCTCGCTGAATTATCACTCCTCGATGCGATGAAGTGGCAATTCCTGAAGATGGCGTCCCCGGAACCCCAAGCCGCTCTGGCGGGAACACTGGTGCCAAAAGTCCCATCTGTCCGGAAAATGCAATCTTCGGCAATCAGCCCGGAAACACCGCCAAAATTCGCGCCGTCGTATTTCCCGCGAACCCGGCAGTTTCTTATAATAACGTCCTGATCGCTGCTGAAATATACACCATCATAGGCACCGTAAATATCGCAGTTTTCAACAAGAATGTTCTTCTTCATTAGGGCTTTTATTCCCACAACACTGTCTGCTACCTGTAACGCTTCGAGTCCTAAATTCATTACCGCACAATCATCTGCAAGGGTAAGAGCAGAACCGGTCGCAGGCACGATTCGACTTTTGGTTCTGTGCGTCCCCATAAACGTTAAAGCTTTGCTGCCTGCGTTGACATTTTCCGCGTAATCCCCCGGCCAGATGATAACCGTATCGCCACTCGCCGCCGCGCTCACCGCCGCACCTACCGTCAGCTTCGCATCATTCGCCAGATTCACCGGGTATTGCCCCGCGTGCCCGCTGTTGCTGTCATTGCCGGTTTTGGCTACGTGCCATACCCTGCTCGAATCATTCACGTAAAACATTCCTCGTTCTCCTTATGTCCTCATCAGAACCCGACAGTCCTCAATAGCCGTTATGTCCCCGTCCGAAGTCGCAACTATCGCCAGTCGAATATGCGGCGTGGTCGCCATATCAGGAAAACCGCTGTATTCATTCGTAACCAGGACCCCGGCACTCGTCAGATATACGTAGATGTTCGCCTTGTCATCCGCCAGCGTATTGCCCGATGCCCCTGCGTAATCGACCTGCTGCGTCCCCGCCCAGAACTTCCCCGGCTTTACCCCGATATCCAGCCCGCCTTCATCATATACACGCAGGTCGTTCGCACGCCTCGTCGCTAATAAAAACCGATACAACAGTTTCCTGAAGTGCAGATAGTAGGGCGCTTGCCCCGTCGCTATATACTCCACACCCGTCTCGCCGTCCGCCTGCAAATTCAACAACTCATTGTCGCTCGGATAAACCTCCGCCATAATTCCACTCCTTCATTGTCATTGCGAGCGCAGCGAAGCAATCTCAATTAGCTTCGTCACTGCCCGCTATTCACCCCAAACACCAATACCTTTGTCTCTTCATCGAACGATAACACATTCAACTCATTCGCCGGCCTCGCCGCCGGTATCACCGTCACTCCCGCCGTCTCGCTCGCCGAACTCTCGTTACCTTTCTCATCAATAATCTTAACCCCGAACCTGTACACCCCCGCCCCCAAAGCCGGACTTGTCCATTCAATGATGTCTGCGTCAACACCAAACTCACCTAACGCAAACCCGCCTTTGCCAAACCCAACTCCGCCTGCCCATTCGTAGCCGAAATCACCCTCCCCGAACCTGGCTAATCCAAAGCCCGCCTTGTCCTGCCGGCACCCCCACACAGACCCTGTGCCTATCGGCTGCCCGTAGTCAACCTCGCCGCTTCCTCCGTCAAAGTAAACCTCAAACCTCGCACCCGCCGCCAGACGCTGGCTCCGCAACAAGCTCAACTTAACCCGACCGCTGTCCCCTTCGCCCGGCTCTAACTCATCGCCGAAATCAACATCCGCCTCACTCGGCTCGATAGCGAAAACCTCAATCCGAACCGCCTTGTCAAAACAGCTCGACGCCTGCACCACCATTTGCCTCTGCCCGCGGTCAACCGTCGCCCCCCCATACCTGCCGTTGACATACACCTGATGGAGCTTATCCGCCCACGCCGAGCGCCACCTCACTAAGCAGACCCTCGGCCCCGCAACAACCCCGCCGTCCGCCCACACACCCACCGGCAGTTCAAACACCCTAACCTCATCTATTCCACTGCTTACAAGTCCCATCACAGCACCATCAACTGCGTATAGATTATCTCGTAGTCGGCAGCGACGCCGCTTCCGCTGGCCCGCTCGTTCTTCACGTTCACCGAATCAATCCGCAGATCCTCGAACGTCTCGCCCTGCGAACTAACCAGCGTATGCGCGTCCCCATCCATCAAAGCAGATATCGCTTCAACCCTGCTGTTCAGCTCCGTCTTGCTTCTGGCCCTAAGCTCACCTCTTTGCCGAATCTTTCGCCCGCGTCCGCCCAAATCGACGCTCACCACGCCATCTAACCCCGCAGCAGCTCTCTCTATATGCTCTCGGCTGAAACTCCCGACCTCAAGCTCCGCCTCCCCCTCACCGAACAACACTATGCCGTCTAAAACCACGCCCATACGCAACACCGCTAATAATCAATTATCAATAATCATTCCCTTACCAGCCGTCCGCATCCGCCAAACCGAATTGAATCAACTACCCCGTCGCCGTCCCCATCCAAAGCAACCCGGCAGCGTTCCATCCCTTTCGCAAACAACTGCTCATAATGAAGCCCCTTGTTCCACAAATCCTCACCGCCCACACTGCTCGCCAGCATCCTGTATGCCGATGCTGTCACTCCCATAGCACACACCTGACGAATCGCCTCCGTGTCCAGAATATCCTCCGCCGAAAAATCACTGATTGCCTGCCCCGGTTTAATCCAGAGATACTCCGTCAGCCGCAAGCTCACCTCCGCCGTCTGGGGCCGCAGTGTGCTTATCCGATAAGAAATGTCACTGCCTGCCGGTGGCGCTATCGGGTCCGACTCTGAGTCCGCCCGCAAAACCGAAACGCAAAGCTGCGTCGCCAAATCCACCGCCACAATCTCGTATGCACCATCTAATAATCCGTCCGCCGACCGCAGGTAGATTACCCCGCCCGCCTCAACCTGCCCCGCCTCAAAATCAGCACCGTTTGCCGTAAATGTCGTCCCCGCAAGCTCACCGCCCGACCCCGCCGCCAAAACCTGATTCGCCGGATGAAGCTCGCCGAACAACGCCGGCTCATACTTCAAAATGTCAATATCATTGCATAACCTGACCATTGCTTCTGAACTCCCTTCTTCGCAGCGGCTGCGGATAGTCCCGACAGTTCGGGACTATCCGCCATCCGCTAAACGCTCGTCTAACTCACGCTCAACCCGCGAATAACCCCGTGTGCCGCCTCGTTCTTCAGCTCCACCGTGTACTCGCCAATCAATTCACCGCACTCGTAGTCACCGCTGCTCGCCAATGGCTTAAAGTAAAAACTCCGCCCCGCCAAAGGCAGCACCGCTATCCGCGACGAATCCAAAAGCAGCACCGTGTCCTGCGGCACCCACCGTGTCGTAACAATCCGGCAAACGCCAAAATCGCTCTCGTAGATGTTGACCAGGTCGGTGAATTTCACGTCGCCCGCCGCGTAACTCCTGCTGCTCGACACAAAACTGTTAATCCGCCGCTTCTGAAACCCGCCAACGACAATCAAATCGATATTCCCGTTGCTGCCGGCCCAGATTTTTCTCAGCACGTAGTTAATCTTCGCTTCATCAAGGTCCGCCCCCGAGGGAAACCCACTCATCCCCGTGTGAAAAACGTTGGCCTGCAGATGTTGCACAACCCCCTTCATCGTCCGTCTCGTCGAATCGCTGCCCTGCGGACTGCTCGTCGGCTGACCCCCGTTGACCACCGTATTCTCCAGGTCCCTAATCAGCTCTCGCAGCCGTTCCTGCTTTTGATAGTCCATCTCGTCCGCCAAACCAAGATGACTTGCCGCGATATCCGTCCCGGAAACCTCTACCGCCGCCGTAAATATCTGCGTGTAGTTGCCGCAACGATTGCGATTGGTAAACCTCACGCCCGGCTTGTCCGCTCCCTCCAAAGCTGCATTGCCCAGAATGTTGATTACCTGATTGTCCGCAAGATTCTCCGGCGTCGTGCTGCCATAACCGCGCATCACACTTATCGTGTTGCCGTTCACCACCGTAACAAACATCAATTCCGCGCTGCCCTCAACCTGTATCTGGTCGCCGACTCTGAACCTGCTGCCGTTGTCCACGTCAAACTGCGTGTCCGCGTCCGGGTCGGTGAACGTGTCGTCGTTTATCGCGTCCTTGTTCGGCAGCAGTTCGTCCTCAAGCCACTCGTGATGCGTGCTCGTCGCCTCTCGTAAAGGGTCCCCAAGCGCATCCAAAAGTGGCGTCTCGTAAGGTGAAATTATCCCGACTAAATCCGAAACATCCTCTGCCAGCTCCGGCAAAGTCGCCCCGGCTGAATACGTCGCTTTTCCCGTAAATGCCATTTGTTCTTCTCCTTCCTAATTCAATAGTCAATAATCAATCATCAATAATCAATCAAAGTAAGCTTCTTCTCTTTCTCATATACTCCTGCAAATCCGCCCGGCTGCCTGTGCCCACGGCCCTTTTCGCCGCCCTCTCAATAGCAGCTCCGCCGCCTCTCTGCTCCTTGGCAGGCGATGTCCTCACAGCCGCCTCGGCGGACACCTTTTCGCTGAACAGATATTGCTTTTCCCTCTTCAACTGCTCCACAACGCTGTCCATATCCGCCTTGTCCGCACCGGCCAGCCGCGCCTTGGCCATCAATGTCGCCGCCTCCAAATCTCTCGCCCCTGCCGCCGCCAGCCGCCTCGTCAGTTCCTGCTCCTTCTGCACGCCTTTCACCTCATCAGCCAGCCGCGACGCCTCACCACGAACCTCCGCCAGTTCCCCCGCAAGCTCTTCCACGCGTCTCTCGGCACTCTGTGCCCGCCTGTGATATCGAACCGCTTCCGCAACAGGCACCATCTTCATATTGCCCACTTCCTCTTGGCTAACTTTGTCTTCTGACAAACTACCTTGCGATTCTGTCGCGCTCATCTTTTCCCGTCTCCTTAACTTAAAACTGAAAACTCAAAACTAAGAACTTTCATATCCCAATTCTCTGAGCACCTGCTCAGTCGGAACACCAAGCTCTTTCTTGGCCTT
>CAYUIL010000065.1:0-10504 GCA_964444715.1 uncultured Pirellulales bacterium
TTATCCTCGTCCGACAGAACTTCATTCATCGCCCCGCTGCGGAAGCCCTGTAAATCAATCGTGACGTATTTGAAGCCAAGGGATTTGAGTTTTTTGACAATCTTGCCGCGGTTCGGCTCAGCAGAAACTTTATTGAAATCCGCCGGATGGACCTCAATTCGAGCAATCGTGTCGTGATGACGGACACGAAATTCAACAAGGCCAAGTGTCCTTAAAAAATCCTCTGCCTGCTCGATTTGTTTAAGGCGTTGTTCGCTGATTTCGAGGCCGTAAGCAAGCCGGGATGCAAGGCAGGGCGATGCAGGGACGTCGGCTGTCTCAAGACCCAACTTTTTGCTAAGCGCGCGGATGTCCTTTTTTGTCAATCCCGCCTCGGCTAATGGCGAGCGAATGCCGAAAATTTTCATAGCGCGGTTGCCGGGCCGAAAATCATCTAAGTCCTCACAGTTTGTCCCGAAAACGATGTGCTTCAGACCCTTTTTGCTCGCCACATCCAAAAGTTCCCGACATAAATGGCTCTTGCAGTGAAAACATCTGTCGGCCTTATTGGCGACAAAGTTTGGGTTTTTAAGCTCGTCTATGTCGATGGTTTGCAGCCGAACGCCGAAATCCTTGGCGATTTTCTTTGCCCTTTTCAGAACGTGCTTCGGCTCTACAACGCCCGCGCTTATGCACGCAAGAACGTTTTTGGCACCAAGCGTATCGACGGCGACTTTCAATAAGAAGGTGCTATCCACGCCTCCGGAGTAGGCGACAACGACGCTTTCCAACTCTTTCAGGATTCGCTTTAGCGAATCGAATTTTTCTTTCATATGCTCCTAAGCCATTAGAAGACAAGACGTTGCAAGCAGGCAGCGAAAAATTTGAGAAAAAAAACAAAAATCTTCTTGACAATTAGCCAAAGGCCGGTATATATTACGTTTCGATAGCCACAGGCCTGTATAGAAAGGTCTCGGCCCGTGTTTTTCAGTATGTTAACACGAGGAGAAAGAAAATGAAAGACATCCTACTAAAACTTGGAGAGGACGATTATCGAAGACTCGAATGGATAGCAGGGAAACTTAATATGAGCATCTCCGAGTGCCTCAGGTCATTCATTCCGAAGATGGAACTACCAGAAAGCAAGACGGTAGCGAAAGAAAGCGAAATCGCTGCTGCAGACCCACATGACTTGGTACTGGTCAATATGGAATTAAAAGAGGGAGACGTAAAGGAACTAAACACAATTATAATGGAACTAAAAGAAAATAAAAATAAATGGGCGTCCACTTTAGCAAACGAGATATGTCGGCAGATTATTGACAAGAAGTCGCCAAAGAAATTCCTTACAGTAGGAACCTACAAGCGTCTATCAAGATGGGTTACGCCATATCGATGGAGTGAACGCGAACAATTCGTGAAGCCACGTGCACGAAGAATTTCCGAAATTCTCTTTGGGCGTGGAATCACCCGTATAGATTAACAAAAACAATAAATATGAAAGGAGAATCAAAAATGTCAGTATCATATGAAAGAATCATTGAAGCGTGTAGACCAATTCTTGAGGAGGTAGGATTTCATAACGCCAAAACGCGGCATCCTCGTCGGTTTATAACAGCATATCAGATTTGGCTAGAACTGAAATGCACACGAGACCCCATATGTAATGAACTGATTGATGCTTGCAAGGGTGAATTCGTAGGTGAAGGTGCTGGCTCAAATGTTGGTGAGGCGCAGAAGATCGCCCAAGCACTTGGGAATTGTCATGACATTGAAACGCAATACATAATAACGAAGTATCTTCATTTCAACGGAATCAAACCATCGGATGGAGAAGATTGTGGATTGTTTCGTTTGAAATAGCAGAGCCCGACTTCTCGGTGAGCTAAAAGTATAAATAGAACGCTTTAAAAAGGAGTATATTAAGATGGATATGAGAAGACATCAGTATCGAAACGGCAAGCCAACTAAGGAATTTGGTGAATTAAGTTACAAAGCACAAGCACAGTCGATTAACATGACGAAGGTCAACTTAAGAAAGATGGTGGCTGCTCACAAGCGGAAGGGGAAAGAAGAAGGCAAATGACTCAAAGTGACTGAAACGACTTGTCATACCTGCGAAAGCAGGTATCCATTTGTTTATGGGATTGTCTGGATTCCCGCTTTCGCGGGAATGACAAAGGGGAGGGCTTTGCGGCCAACCTAACCAAGCATCTCGTCCAGAATCTCTGCTGCCGATATCACGTATTTGGGACAGACCTGCTGAAACAAGTCCTTCTTCTTCGCCTCTTCAAAACCTTCCAAAGTGCTGATATTGCAGCCAATCAGGTCAGTGCAGCCAATAGAGCCGTGACGTGCCTTGAATTTTTTGGCAAATTCATTCGTCATTTTGGCGGTCTTCATCTTGGCCTCTATATCATCGGCCCTTGTCCTGCCGTATTTCAACCCGATGACCATAACCGCCCCCGTAACCGCCCCGCACGCCTGGTCTAAGTGCATCCCGCCGCCGAAGCCGCTGCCGATTTTATACGCCTGCTTTTTATCCAGGCCGAACTGCTCGCAATATGTCCCGAGCACCGCCATCGAACACGAAAACCCCTCCTTAAACATCGCTGCCGCCTTATCAGCATTACTCATATTCGCCCCGCATATCAAACTTAAAAATACTTTACTCCGTTTCAGATTCCGCAATTGCTTTTGTTAAAAGTTCCGCCAGTCCGAGTTTCTGTGCCCAGTTTTTGAGGTAATCAAAGTCGAGTGCATTTCCTTGACCAGCCAACACTCCCTGAACGTCCGACCACTGTCGCTCAGAAGTGGACCCCGATTGCCTGAACCAGTCCAGCTTGAGCAGGATGATGTCCTCGGGCGACACAAATGACATACTTTTTTCACTATCACCCAACTTTATCTTTCTGTGTCGAGTAAGAATCTGCCTCTGAAATTCGCTGTCTGTCCTTACGAATACATCAATTTTGAAGGCGGTTGCAAAATGTATAACGTTAAAACTGCTTCTGCTCTGCAACGCCTGCTCCATCGCTTCTCTGCTGATATAAAAATCCTTCTTGAGCATATCATACAACTTCTCGCAAACGGCTGTAAACGGCTCGACCGTAATATCGGCATCCTGAGTAAAACGCACCGTGCCGTAGAGGGAACTCGCCATTGACCCGCCGATTGCGTAACGGATTTTCAGGTCATCGAGAACATCCGCGAGCAGCCGCACAACTGATATTTCCTGAAGGTTATCCATCTCGTTGGTTTCCGTAGACCTTCTTGTAAAGTTCTTCGCCTAAGTGGCGTTTTGCCCAGATATGCCAGACCTCCTCCTCTGTTGCCTCAGGGTGCCGCATCCTTATCCCGGCCATCGCCAGCAACTGCCCCGTATGGTACGCATCAGAGATAAGCTGCATCTTCTTCGCCGGACTCATCCGCCGATAAAGGTCATATTGAACGTCCCTCGCCTCGGAAGTCGTATCGCTTATGCCCATAAACTAAAACTCTCTCAAATCGATACAGCCGATTGAGTGATTTTTCACCTTATGGGTATACTGTTAATGTAACGCATAAGGGACTTAGTCAATTGAGGATGTTCAAACAGAGTGATGTTTATGAGTGCCCAAATCGTTGCTTTAGCATCTAATATTTCTGACATTTTACCCTCAGGTCCATTCCAGATTTCCTTTATTTCCTCATATGCAAGCTTCAACGTCTCGGTTGAGGAAAGTCTATTTAACTGATCCCTTAAGAGTTCAAATATTTCCTGTAATTCATCTCTATCCAACCAGATACCCTTACATCGAGGGCACCAATCTGCTAAAATCTTGCTATTGCCGAAAGAAACCGCAACCATTTTAGCTTCTCTGCACTTTGGACAGGAATGATTAGACGGCATAGCGTTGACTTTTCCGATAGCTTCAACTTCATCGTCCATCCATCTGAGTGTATTCCAAGAACCCTTTGTAGCTTTTTCTTTTAACGCCCTTAACTCATTCTTATCTAAAAAAAGACCCTTGCATTTTGGACAGCCTTCGACTTCGATTTGAAAAACGACATATCGATTCAGATTTGCACCACAAGCTGGACACAAGCAGTTGGTTTCCTTTTTAAGTTCAGCGCCTTTGATTGGAGGGACTTCTATGTCAAAATCGGTTTCGCTGCTTTTCCTCCTTACTCGTTTGTACCAATAGGGCAAGTGGACGTTGTTCACAAACTCCGAAAACCCCTTGCCCTCAACAGGCATTATTTCCTCGAGTTCTTTGTTAATCAAATCAAGCTCGCCTCCATCCAGCCAAAAGCCTCCGCAATTCCTGCAACGGTCTAAAGATATGTCACTACCAATAAAGGATACCTTGTCCAAAGTTGTGTCTTCACATCTTGGGCATTTCCTTGATGACTCGCTTGTGGCTTCTATTTTGTTTTTTGAACCAAATTCGATACTCCCTTCCACTTTAAAGGCCATTTTGTCCAGTTCACCGGCATCTAACCAGAAACTTCCACAGGCCTCGCATATATCATAGGAAATCTGGTCGTTCTTGGTTTGCACCAAATTGTTCATCATTTCAGTATTGCAATTCAAGCACTTCATTTAATCTGCCCTCTAATGCCTTAAATTAATAGCGACCGACGGATAATATCGTCATGAGTCAACAGCCGATGGTGGGAATCGAACCCACAACCCCGGCTTTACGAAAGCCGTGCTCTACCGTTGAGCTACATCGGCGGCTAAGTAATTATGATACCGGCATCGCTTGGGCCTGTAAAGCAAATCAACCCTCCGTCACAGCCGGGCTAAAGGCAAAATATTGCCCGCCGGCGACATTGACAGCCGCCGGATTATGTTCTATACTGGATTGCCTGTAAATGTTGGGGGTATCTGCCCCCCGTTGAGCACGAAACTGCGACAAACGCGTATGTCGCGCTGCGAATTTCGGGTCGATTATGGTGGATTCAGAACAACCTGCTGGCACTGATACATCGCAGGGGCAAGAGCCGGAAATAAACAAGTTTTTCCGCGCAGCGATAAAGACAAGGGCAAGCGACCTGCACCTCAAGGTGGGGCAGCCGCCCAAGCTGCGAATACAGGACGACCTCAAAAACACAACCGGCGAAGCCCTCTCCGAACAACGTCTCGAACAGCTCACCTTCGAAATACTCACCGACGAGCAAAAGCAAATCTTCCTAAAGCACGGCACACTCGATTTCTCATACGGCGTAAGCGAAGAAGAACGATTCCGCGTAAACCTCTTCCGCCAGCGGGGCTTGGTGAGCTTGGCGGCAAGACGCGTTAATAGCGAAATCCCCACCATAGAACAACTGAACCTTCCCGCCACGCTGAAGAAAATCGCCGACAGCCCCCAGGGACTTGTTCTGGTCGTCGGCCCCACCGGCTCCGGCAAAACAACCACCGCCGTCTCGATGATTGACTACATCAACGCAACCCGCTCCTGCCACATCGTCACCATCGAAGACCCCATCGAGTACTTCATCAAAGACAAAAAGGCCATAGTCTCCCAGCGTGAAATCGGTATCGACGTAGCCGACTATGAAGATGCCCTCAAGTACCTGATGCGCGAAGACCCCGATGTCGTCTTCATTGGTGAAGTCCGCGACGCCAGAACCGTTGCCGCAGGTATGCGGGCCTCCGAAACCGGCCACCTCGTCTTCGGCACCATCCAAGTCTCCAGCACCGCACAGACCGTGCAACGCCTCGTCGACCTGTTTGCCCAGGCCGAACGCGATTTGACTAGGCAAACGCTGAGCTTGACCTTGCGAGCAATCATCTGCCAGGTCCTTCTGCCCAGCATCAAGAAAGACACAGACAGAATCCCGGCCGTCGAAATACTCATCGCCAACCCGGAGGTGCGAAAGCTCATCAGCGAACATCGCGAAACGGAGATTTCCGACCTTATCCGGGGCTGTGCCGCGGAGGGAATGCAGAACCTTGCCGACAGTCTGATAAAACTTATAATGGATGGAAGCGTCGAGCCAAAAGAGGCCTACAAGCACGCTCCTAACCCTGATGAGCTGAAGATGGCCCTCAAGGGTATACGCACAGAGAAGGGAGGCATTCTGTGAGGCCGCAGACAACGCTACATTGGAGTATGTTATGCCCCAACTTTTAGCTGCCGTTGGATATGGCGGTTACATATCGCCTATAAAACTCGCCGTATTTCTGCTCCTGTTCTTCGGCTGGCTGCCAATCGTCAACTGGGTCCACAGGGATGCCGAAGACGTGGGGACGAAACACACCTTCTGGACAGCCGTTGTTTTCGGCGCCTGGGCAATCGCCGGCATCATCTGGCTGTTCATCCCTGTCTTTATCATCGGGATAGCGTTTTACCTCATCGCCGCAGGCGTAGCATCGATAAGTTACGTTATGCACCGCAATTCCCTCGTCCCGGAGTTCCAGCGCGTCCTTACCATCGAACACATCAAGGAACAGTTTGTCGGCCAAACCAAAAAAGTCGAGGCGCTCAAAAGCTTCATATTCATCACCGCAAACAACAACGAAGTCCCCGTCCCCGAACCGAAAACATCCGACTTCTTCGGGTACAAAGCCGCTTACGACCTCTTCAAAGATATCCTCTACCGCAGGGCATACGACATTATCTGCACTCCCACGCCGCAAAGCTACAACATCGCCTATTACGTCGACGGAGCCGTCTTGAAACAGCCGGCCATCCCCAAAGACCGTATGGACTATCTTCTGCATTTCCTGAAGAACCTTGCCAATCTCGATATCGAAGAAAAACGAAAACCGCAAAAAGGCAAATTCACAATATTTCAAAACAACCGCCGCATCGATTGGGAATTGACCACCGCCGGCTCCACCGTCGGCGAACAAATGCGCGCCAAGCAATTAACCCAGCAGAGCATTACCAAACTCGCCGACCTCGGTCTCACTGGCGAGCAGCTCGAACAGCTCACCGGCCTGCGAAATACAAAAAAGGGCGTGTTTATCATTTCAGGCCCCAAAAACAGCGGCGTCACCACCACCTTCTATACCCTGCTCAGGAATCACGACGCGTTCCTCAACAGTATCGCAACCCTCGAAAGACAACCTTCGGACAAACTGCTTAACATAACCCAAAATACCTTCTCGCTGAGCGACAGCGGCACAACCACCTACCCCAGAAAGCTTCAGTCCATCGCCCGAATGGACCCGGACATCATCGGCGTCGCTGACTGTGAGAACACCGAGACCGCCCAAATCGCCTGTGCCGCCGCCCTCGGCGGCAAGCTCGTCTATGTCACGGTCCTCGAGGGAAACGTCCTTAGAGCGCTCGACAAATGGATAAAACTGGTCGGCGACAGAAACAAAGCCGTCGGAGCGCTGCTGGGCCTCAGCAACCAGCGAATCCTTCGCAAACTTTGCGACCGGTGCAAGCAGGCCTACGAGCCAAACAGGGAACTGCTCCATAAATTCAACATACCGGCAGAAAAGGCCAGGGTCTTCTACCGCTCCGGAAAAGTCATCTACGATAAGCGCGGCAAACCCTCGCCCTGCGAAAACTGCCAGGAAACCGGCTATTTCGGCCGAATGTGCATCTTTGAAACAATTCTCGTCAACGAACAGTTGCGACAGGCAATCAAACAATCCAAATCGCCGGCCGATGTCGGCACCGAGCTTAGACGCGCCAAAATGCTCTACCTGCAGGAACAGGCATTGATGAGGGTCATCGCCGGCACTACGTCAATCAATGAAATGGTCAGGGTCCTTTCCAAATCCAAAGAACCCAGGCAAACTACCGAGCAATAATTATGACTAATCAAAGAACGAGGTTGTAATGGCAAGTATTATAGTTCTACTGATTATGGCCGGCTGCGTCGCATACCAGTACCTCAAAGGCACCTTCCTCAGGGCATTTGCGAGCTTTATGGCCGCTCTGTGTGCCGGCATTGTCGCATTCGCCTGGTTCGAGCAACTGGCCAACCTGCTGCGCGATATGCTCTCCGACTGGGCGCAGCCCTTCTGTTTTGTGGTGTTGTTCGTTGTGGCTTTCGCGGTCCTGCAAACGATTGTGACATTGCTCACACGCGAGCCCGTCGACTTCGGCGTTATGGCCGAACGCGCGGGCCGCATCGTCCTCGGCCTCCTTCTCGGCCTTATCCTCTCAGGTTCGCTGCTTGCCGCTGCCGCGATGGCCCCACTGCCCAGCAATTACCCATACCCGCGATTCGACCCCGCCAGACTAGACCTCCAAAACCTCAACCCCCGCAAATCGTTGCCCAATCCCGACGGCTTCATAACACGATGGTTCAGTATCATCAGCAGCGGCGGTCTGGCCGGCTCAAAAAGTTTCGCCGTCCTCCACACCGGCTTTCTCGACCAGCTCTTCCTCAACCGCCTTGCGATTGGCAAAAACATATCTATCCTTGCCGGCTCAGACACAATTGAGCTGCCCCCAAAGGCCGCCGCCTGGCCTGCACCCGAGGGGGGACTCAAAGACAATAAAGGCAAACTCTGGCCCTCCAAAACCACTGGCCGTGACCCCTGTAACCTGATTATGGCACGCCTGGGTTTAACAGCCAGAACAAGTCCGTTTACTCCGAGCCAGTTGCGACTGATATGCAAAGAAAAAGGCGGCAAAAAACGCGCCATAAACATCTACCCCATCGGCTATCTCAGGAGCCCCGGCCAACTCCAGCTAAAAGGCCTTGTTGACCAGATAAGACCGGAAGCGCAAACCCGCTGGATAGACTTCGCTTTTTACCTCCCTGCCGGCAAAGAGCCGGTGGCGGTCGCCCTCAAGGCAAATGCAATCGCCGAGGTCCCGCCGCTCCTCACCTCCACTGACCAAGTGCCCGAACCGATTCCATTCATCCAAAGCTCTGATTGCGTCACATTATTCGCCAGGGTCGTCCCGGCCACGTCCGCCGAAATATACGGACTGGAACTCGCATCCGGCACTCGGCTGCTCGAAGGCGCAACGCTTGCCGTTCCCGACCGCGATGGCTGGGAAACGATGCAAACACAAAGCAGCATTAAACCCGCGCAGTTTGACAGGGACCAGATTACCTGCGCCCGGGCCGAACTCAAAGTCCAGACAACCCCAGCCGAACCCAACCAGCCCGACCGGCAACCCAGAGAAAACAGGCTGCTCTGGATGCTCAAACCCGCCAACGGCTATAGTCTGCTTTCGCTGAAGTGTAATACTCCTGCGGTCGGCTCGGCAATACGCGGTGAACAGTTGCCCACACTTATTGACAACTTCGCAACGGCTCACCGGCCCTGCGGCCTCCTCGCAGCCGGCAAGACCGGCGACGGCACAACCTTCGAGTTCGACTACTGCTCTCTGACGGGCGACCCCTCAGGAGAAATCACGCTGGACGATAATGGCGCCGTCGCAAAACCCTTCCCCGAAACCGTCTGGCTGACCGAGCAGGCCGAGAGTATCTCCCAGCTCTACATCCTTTATATGGTCAAGACCGGCACGGTTATTCTCTCCGTCCAGCCCGCAGGCGCTCAGGTCGGCGCCACCTTCGATGGAGCAGAGGCGTTCCTGGTGAATTGATTTTTGCTGGAATATACTCCCCCCTCCTTGGAAGTTCGGTATGGCTTGTCACCCCCGCTCAACTTGTGATGACCTCTTATGCGCAGACCAGAATCTCTTCGAGGTCCAATTCCATAAGATGCTCAAGGTATTCTTTCAGCTCGTCCTCGGAGAACCTAGCTAAAAACTCCGCCTTGGCGGATTTGTTTATCTCACAGATGCAGTCAATCAACTCTCTTTTGCCCATATTGTCAAATCCTTCCATACCCATATAAACCTACTATTGCCTTCCGCAGTATCGACACTGCTCGCAATTTTTCTTTAGCCCCTGCAACCGCCCTGACTCCAACGCCCCATAACTAAAACCCCGATATATAGTTCGCCGCTCCTCCAATACACAATATATGGGACAGCCCTTCTCGCGTGCTCCTCAATGTCCAATAAAACCAGCCGCAAAAGTCCCTAACCAGGCGGCAGAAAATTTATTTTTTTCTTGACGTTGACGGTAGGCACAGTGCAATACCTGCCCGCAGATGGGAAGCGCAACATTGAGGGCGCAATTAGCGGCTTTCAGTAAAAAAAAGAAGAGTGAGAGCGATGAGATAAAGAGGAGAAGTGGAGAGTTCCTCAGATTAGCTGAATCGCGTGATGCACCATCCGCAATCTCAAATCAAACTTGCCACCTTTGTCTTTCATTCGTGCAATCTGCTCATAGTAATCAAAAGGTTGCATGGCCGGCTCCTTGAAAGGCCGTTAAGGTCTTTTGGGGAGCCGATTTTTTCAAGTATTTTTTGTTGGCCGCCGCGGGAGCTTACCCCCCAGCCCCCGTCATATCCGCCTTACCTGTTTCCAGCGTCTATCCGTCATACATCTTATCCAGGGGGATACCATGTTCCTTTCCCATCCCATCCACGGCCTCTAAAACTGTTGACACACACCACTGCTGCCGATATATTTTACATCCGTAGTGCGAATCCGGGGCCGTAGCTCAATTGGCTAGAGCATCGGACTGTCGATCCGAAGGTTGAGGG
>CAYUIL010000066.1:0-3194 GCA_964444715.1 uncultured Pirellulales bacterium
GCGCCCTCGAGACCGAACAAACCTGGGAAACGCGGTATAAGGTCGGCTACACGTACTTCAATTACCCCGATTTGGACTGCCACACCCGCAACAGTATCGACCTACAGGAAATCTTCGTGGGAGTTGCTTTCCCGAAGGTGCTGGGTGTCCCTGGGCTTGTTCCGGGCTATGTTGTTGTAAAGGGATGGCCCAGCAATAGCGACACTGTCGTAGGCTGTGCTAATCCCTTCGGCGGAACCTACGCCGGCTTTGCCCACATCTTTATGCTCGATTATGCACTGCCGGTCGCGGGCCTGACTGCCGAGACGCCTGAGCAAATCCTCAACCTCCACATTGAGACGGTTTACAATGACGGCGTTGACCCCAGACCATACGGCGGCTACACCGACAGCGATTGGACACACGTCCTGATGAGCGTCTCCACCGACTTTGACCTCGGCAACAACCTCATCTTCACCCCGGCCCTCTATCACCAGATAACTATGGAAGACGATGGGAGTAGTTCCGCAGGCGAATATTATGGCAAAGGCGTCAGCCCAGACCACAGCATCACCTGGGCAAGCTTGACCGTAAAGTACAAATTCTAAGCTGGCAGAATCAATTCACACTAAACGCAAAGAGCCGGCCTGAAACAATCAGGCCGGCTCTTCTTCTGTGCCAAACCCCCCTTTTCAATACTGATAAGCAGGAAAAAGTGGACTTTTTACTTGACTCCTGTCGATACACTACTTATGCTCACCCTAAAAGGTATTGCGTCCGATAAAACCGGTGGCCTGAGGAGGTGTATCCCCAGCCGCTGAAATAAACTCTACTTGAACCCGCACTCGAAAAAGAACCGTTTTAGAAAGGAGTTGATGATGAACAAAAAATTGTCGCTGGTTATTGTTATCCTTGCAGCTCTCGCCCTGGTCAATTCGGCGATGGCTTTGGCACCAATGGGAACCCCGACGGCAGGCCTCAAAACAGGCCAATTCCGCACCGGCTTCGACTACTTCATCGGTCAGGAGGACATCGAAGCCGATTACGGTGGGTCATACGGTTCTGACATATATAAGGACGTCCAGTCGAACCTGTTTGCCGCCAATATTGGCTACGGTGTTTGTGACGACTGGGAAGTCTTTGTTCGTCTGGGAGCTGCTGATGCCAGCTTCGATGAATACAAGTATGAAAGTACGACCTACGACTGGGAGGTGGGTGGGGATTATGGTTTCCTGATCGGTCTCGGCACAAAGGTTACTTTCCTTAAACAGGAAAACCTCAACTGGGGCGCTCTGTTCCAAATCCACTGGTGGAACTCTGAGGACTCTTCGTCTGGCTCTTACGAAGGCGAAGGGACTGTATACTGGACAGAAAAACTGGAGCTGGACATATATGAAATTCAAGTCGCCGTCGGACCAACCTGGAAGGTAAACGAAGCCCTTTCTATTTACGGCGGTCCCTTCTTCCAATTCATCGGCGGAGACGCTGACTACTGCTATACAGAAGATGGCGTACCTGTTGACACCGACTCGGGTGATTTGAAAGAGGAGTCGTGCTTCGGCGGTTACGTCGGTGCGCAATGGGACCTCGACCCAAGCAGATCCGTTTACGCCGAATTCCAGTTCACAGGTGACGCCTTGGGCTTCGGCACCGGCATCGGCTGGAAATTCTAAGACCCTTTGCTCCTTTTGATTACCTGTTAGTTACACAAAAAAAGGCCGGCTTCAACAAGCCGGCCTTTCCTTTTTGCACCGATGGAAATTACCTGCGTTAAGCTGTCCGTTTCGTAACAAACCTCGATAGTTCAATCAGCGCACTCTTACCCTCGCTCTGGTCAAGTCCAGCTATCGCTGCCAAGGCCATATCAGCAAATTCCTGTGCTCGCTTTTGCGCATATTCGATACTGCCGCACGCCCGCAGCTTCTCAACCAGCACAGACCGGTCCTCACTGCTGCCGCTATATGACGAGACTAAAAGTCCCCTTACCGCCTCTCTGTCCGCCCGGCTCGCTGTACCCACTTCCTGATGAGCGTCTCCACCGACTTTGACCTCGGCAACAACCTCATCTTCACCCCGGCCCTCTATCACCAGATAACTATGGAAGACGATGGGAGTAGTTCCGCAGGCGAATATTATGGCAAAGGCGTCAGCCCAGACCACAGCATCACCTGGGCAAGCTTGACCGTAAAGTACAAATTCTAAGCTGGCAGAATCAATTCACACTAAACGCAAAGAGCCGGCCTGAAAAAATCAGGCCGGCTTCTCTTCTGTGCCGGCACTCAAAAATGAGCGTTCCGACCAGAAAAATTGAAAACAAAAAAAATTATTTTTGACTTGATTTTTGTCCGGCATACTCATATATTCCCGTCGTGGAAAATGTGCCTTTATGGGCGCAAATATGCACGCGATAGGAGAAAGCCGGTTGGGATTACTGCGACACATAAGTCGCTAAATCAAACAGTCCTAAGCAGAGGATAAACATTAGTGTCTTTGGTAAAGGAGATTGTTATGGAGAAAAAACTGTTACTGGTAGCCGTTGTGCTTATGGTGGCCGGCTCGGCCGCTCTGGCCCTGCCGCCAATGGGACCTCCGACGGCAGGCCTGAAGACAGGTCAGCTCAGGGTCGGCGTCGAGTATGCCTACAGCGATGTGGATATGGAACTGGAGGGCTACGAACTCGATAGTGTTACCTCAAACATGATTTTCGGTAATCTGGGTTACGGCATCATGGACGACTGGGAAGCATTTGTCCGTCTCGGAGTTGCCAACGTTGATTACGATGATGGGGATTTCAGCGGCGATTACGGGTTCGCCTGGGGTCTCGGAACAAAGGTCACCTTCCTAAAACAGGAAAACCTCAATTGGGGCGCCCTGTTCCAAATGACCTGGACGAATTCTGAGGACACCCTCGGTGTAGTGGATGTCGAGGTCGATGCCTATGAAATCCAGATAGCAGTTGGCCCCACCTATAAACTCAGCGACACCCTGTCCATCTATGGCGGCCCGTTTGCACACTTGATAGATGGAGACGTTGAAGGCACTATCGCAGGATTGGGCTCGGCTACCGTCGACCTCGAAGAGGATTCGGCTTTTGGTGGTTACGTCGGTGCAGAGGCCGTATTGGCCGATAACACCTCCCTGTTCGGCGAATTCCAGTTCACTGGCGCTGGCTGGGCCATTGGCACGGGCATAAGCTGTAAATTCTAAGCCCATTT
>CAYUIL010000066.1:3204-10358 GCA_964444715.1 uncultured Pirellulales bacterium
ACAAAAAAAGGCCGGCTTCAACAAGCCGGCCTTTTTCTTTCCACTCATCTTCAAATCTCTTCCGCTAAGACGTCCTCGCAACAACAAATCTCGCCGTCTCAATAAGGGCATGTTTGGCGTCGCCGTCCTTCAACTTCGCTATCGCCCCTGTCGCCTCTTCGGCCAGCCCCTCGGCACGATGCTGCGCATAACCCAAGCTGCCATAACGCTTTAGCTTCTCAACCAGCAATGACTTGCCCTGCGACCCCGCTTTCTTTCCATCGCAATGCATTAGCTCGCCTGCCCAATCCTTATCTTGTTCGTTTGCAACCTGCAGGAAATGTATAAATGGAAGCGTAAGCTTGTTTTTATCCAAATCGTTACCGACCGGCTTTCCCGTCTTGTTCTGGTCCCCAATCAAATCAAGCAAATCATCGGTAATCTGAAACGCAATACCCGTCTTGCGACCGTAATCGGCTAACATCTGCACCTGCGGCTTGCCCGCCCCCGCCAGCATCGCCCCCAGCACGCACGCCCCGCTAAACATCGCCGCCGTCTTTTCGGCTATTATCCCAATATATTCCGACTCGCTCAGCCGCCAATTGCCCCTTTGTGCTATTTGCCTTAGCTCCCCTTCGCACGTCCTCGCAGCAAAAGATGCAATCACCTCAGCCGCACGCCCTCCAAGCCCCAGGCACATCCCAAAGACCCTGCTCAGCAGAAAATCCCCAAGCAAAACCGCCGACTCATTGCCCTTCAAGCTGTTGAGTGTAGGCCCCCCACGCCGGCTCATGCCCTCGTCCACAACGTCATCGTGCAAAAGCGTCGCATTGTGTATCATTTCCACTATCGCCGCCGCACGAATGTGCTCCTCGGTCACTTTGCCGCACGCCAGACCCGACAGCAGCACCAGTCCGGGCCTGACCATCTTGCCCCTGCTGGAGCTTACGTATGCAGCCAGTCCACGAACCGGCTCGCTGCAATCCGACAGCTCCCGCTCAATCAGTGACCTTACCTGCGATAGCTCTTCCGCAATTATGCCAAACGCGCGCAAAAAATCACCCCCGGCGACCGGCCTTGAAGCCATATTTTTGTCCCTTCGTGTCGGAAATCGCATATCATCGAAAGCACAACGGACACGGATTGACACTGCTTTTTTTTGACACAGACCTGTCCTCCGTAGCGATAGCGAAGGAGGATTTACACTGATTAACACGGTTTTTTATTTTTGCTTTCTAACAATGTAAATCCGTGTTAATCAGTGTCAAAAAAATTACCGTGTTAATCTGTGTCTGCAGCTACTTCTCCTTTCCGTGTGCGTATCGGAAGAATTTGTCCCTTAACTGCTTCGTGACCGCTCCCGGCCTGCCGTCGCCGATTACTCGGCCGTCTATCTCCACTATACCGATGACCTCAGCCGCCGTCCCCGTCAGAAACATCTCGTCGCTGATATACAAATCAAACCTCGTCAGGTTCTTCTCGACAACCTCAATCCCTTCTTTTTTCGCCAGCCGAATCACCACCTCACGCGTTATACCCTCCAGCGCACCCGCCTCGGCGGGCGGCGTGTAAATGACGCCTTTCCTCACGATAAACACGTTGTCCCCAGTCGCCTCCGCAACGTATCCCTCGTGGTTATACATAATCGCCTCGGGAACGTCGTTGTCCAGCGCCTCAATCTTGGCAAGGATGTTATTCAGGTAGTTCATACTCTTTATCTGGGGCGGTATCGCAAGCGGGTGGTTCCGCACCGTCGTAGCGCTGATTATCTTCATCCCCTTCTCATACAGCTCTTCGGGATACAACTGGATGCTGTCCGCGATTATGAACACTATCCCATCTTCGCAGATAAAGGGGTTCAGCCCTAATGTCCCCGTGCCGCGTGTAACAACTAATCGAATATAACCGTCCACCACGCCGTTGGCCTCGACGGTTTTGTGTATCGCATCGATAAGCTTTCCCCTGCTCATCGGGATATCCAGCCGAATCCCCTTGGCCGAGTCGTAAAGCCGGTCTATATGCGCCTCAAGCTCAAACACACGCTTGCTGTAAACCCGTATCCCCTCGAACACCCCGTCCCCATATAATAAGCCGTGGTCAAACACGGATACCTTCGCATCCTGCTCATCGACAAGTTTATCACCAAGCCAAATCTTCAATGCCATAAGCGCTCCTTTTGTGTTATTCCGGCCTCTGATATCGGCAGCTACTTTATCCTGCCGTCGGCTAACGTTATTATCCGTCCGGCCCGCCGGGCGACCCGCTCATCGTGCGTTACCATAACTATCGTCTGCCCCGCACGATTCAACCTTTCGAGCAGTTCCAGAATACCATTTCCTGTTACAGAGTCAAGATTGCCCGTCGGCTCATCAGCCAAAAGAAGCTTCGGCTCATTGACAAGCGCCCTCGCTATGGCCGCCCGCTGCCGTTCCCCGCCCGACAACTGATATGGCTTATGCACCGCCCTCTCACCCAGCCCGACCGCCTCTAACAGCTCACGCCCGCGCCGCCTCACGTCCCCACGCTTCGACACCCAGCGGATTACCCCCACCGGCACCATCGCGGGCAAAATCACGTTCTCCAATACGCTCAATTCATCTAACAAATGATAAAATTGAAACACAAACCCCACCGTTTTATTGCGGTACCTGTTCAATTCACGCCCGCTCATCCCGCCGAGGTCTCGTTCCTCAAATCGCACCGCCCCTTTGTCGGGCCTGTCCAAAGCACCTAAAATGTGCAACAGCGTGCTTTTGCCGCTGCCCGACGCCCCTACTATCGCCACAAACTCACCCCTTCTGACTGCGATGTCAGCCCCCTTCAGGACGCGGACCTGGGCCGCCCCCATCCGGTAGGATTTGTAAATGCCCCGCGCTTCTATTATGAATTCATCCTTGCTCATAACTGGCTCACCTGCAATGCCTCAACGGGTTTGTTTTGGGCCGCACGCACGCTCGGTAAAACCGCACCTGCCAAACACGCCAAAACCGCACACCCCATTACCACCAGCACCATCGTCAAATCCACCCTGTGCGGTATCTCTCCTATCGCATAAATCGTCCGGTCCCACAACTGAAACCCGAACCGCTCGAACAGCCACCTCTCTAACGCATTTATATCACGCAAAAACCACAACGCTGCCGCAACCCCGGCTACCGACCCCGCAACACCTAACATCGCCGCAAATCCCAAAAACACCGCAACCACGTCCACTCCCGATGCGCCTACGCTTTTCAATATGCCGATGTCCTTGGTCTTGTGGCTGACAATCATATAAAAGACGACGAAAACTATGAACACGGTCGTAAGCCCCACCAGACCAAACATCGCCGTCAGCATCGTCTGTTCCTTCTCCATCGCCGCAATAAATTCCCGCCTGTGCTCCTTCCAGCTTTGCACGCTCACCCCCGCCAGCGCCTCCGCATTGGGCTTATCCTGCATCTGTTCGCAAAACTCCGCCCACAACAGCCGGACCTTCCGGCAGCCCTCTTCGAGATGCACGTTTGCTTTGAACTTTATATGAATCCACGACGCCCTCGCCACTGGCTCCTTCATCCCGCATAGCGCCTGCACATCTTCAAAAGGCAGATAGACCACCGACGAATCAACCCTCGCTAACCCGCTCTCCGACGTGTCGCTGAAATAAAAGGTCTTGGTATTGACCAAGTCGGTCCCGGCCTTCGCCAAAGCGCCCTTGATTGTCAGAGGAAAGCACGTTACCGTCATCGCCGTCGCGGCAGGGTTCGGCTCATAAAAATACTCGCCCCGCGAGTTACGTTGAAGCCACAGGTCCGCTCCCACCACACAGCCCGGAAGATTTGCATCGCCCCTCGGCTCAAACGCACGCGCCGCATCATCTTTGTGGTAACGCAGCATCTTCCCAAAACCCGTCACCCTGCTGTGCCGCACCGCGTCAATCCCGATTATCTCAAGCCCGATACTGTGCTGTGAACCCTCTGCACTGACCAGGGCGTAACTGTTTATCGCCGGCGACACATGCTCAACAAAATCCGCCTTTTCAAGAACCTCGATGAAATCTTTGTAATAGGGAAAACCCACAAGCGATTCAGTCCCCACGACGCAGTCGCCCGTGAAACTGTGATTCTTTTCCTTGAAGTCACCAACCAGTCCCCTCATCACCGTCATCACGACTACCACAATGAAAACGCAAAGCGCAACCGCCCCCAGCGCCAGATAACTTATCCGCCGCCGATAAAGATAACGAAATGCCAAAATCAGCTTATACACCGACAAATCCTATTCATATCTAAGGACATTGACCGGCCTCGTTATCGCAGCCGATATCGCCGGTATCAGTGCGCCGATTGCGGCGCCTGCAACCGCTGACAATGCAATCCACCCGGCGGCCCGCCAATCCACCTCGTTGGGTATTTTACTAAACATATACACGCTTGCTTTCCACAGTTTGAGCCCGAATATAACTCTTATCCACCCCTCTAAGGCGTTGATGTTCTTTGTCACCACATAGCCCAGCACGGCCCCCAACAGGGTCCCGAGCGTCCCAATAAATAAACCGAATCCGACAAATACCAACGCCACCGCTCCGCTGCCGGCCCCACAGCTTTTCAATATCGCTATGTCCCGCCGCTGCCTCTCCACAATCATATAAAAAATGCAGAAAACAAGAAGCACCACGCTCAAGCTCACCACCCCGAATATCAGCAGTAACACTCCCATCTGCTTGCGAAACTCCGCCACGTATCTCGCCTGCATCTGTATCGCGGTCTCTATCTTCGTCCCTTGTATCAGATACGCCTCCCAGCCAAGCCGCTGTTCGGCAAACGCCTCCCACACCCCGCGAATCTCCGCCAGCGCAACCTCCGCATCACAGCCGCTCTTGAGTTTAATCTGAATCTGACCGGCAATCGGCTGACTTGCTTCCGGGTACACCGCCTCCCGCAATTGCTCTATTGGCAGATACACAATCCGATTATCAAAATAATAAACACCGCTGAACACAACGTCCGCAATCACAAGCCGCAGCGACTTCCTCTTGAATTGCTGCGAGCCATCCTTCCCGCCGACCGCCGCACCAGTCGTAAGAACAACCTCCCGCCCCACCTCCTGGCCGACGGCATTAAAATCATATTCGTCCGTTACGTCATCCGGCTTGGCCAACACCCCTATACCCACGTAGGCCTCAATCCCCCGGCCATCCGTCTGCGACCGCGATTGTGCTTGACCCTTCAATAGCGACCGCTCAAACGCCGTCACCCTCCCGCATTTTTGCACCTCAATACCCCAAATCTCCACCGCCCGCACGTTGCCTTTGCCTAAGTGCAAAAGCCCCTGCGCCGACAATGTCGCCGTCGCCGCCTCCACCGAATGTAGCCCCTCCAATTGCCTGATAAGCTCCGGATAATCTGCTATCCTTTCTGGCGGCGCAATAACAACATCGCCGACTGCATCAACCGCACCTCGCTCGAACGCGTTGATGAACCCGTTGAACAAACTGGCGACAACTATCAGAAGTGCACACGATAACGCCACCGCCGCGATACTCAGCAGCACCACCCTCCTCTTGCCAAGATACCGCAGCCACAAAAATATCTTCAGCATCACAAACCCGCTTGGTTAAAAATCCGTGAAATCTGCCTGCCTCGGCTTGACGCTTCGTCGAGACGGGTGTAATCTGTGGTTCGATTCACGACTTCGCTGGTTTCAATAGCGGAAATAAAACCACGTCTCTAATGCTCGTCGCACCCGTCAAAACCATTATCAGCCGGTCAATCCCTATCCCAAGCCCGCCCGCTGGCGGCATCCCGTATTTCAACGCCGTAACAAAATCCCGGTCCATCGTTGCCATTGTCTCCTTCTGCCCGCGAAGCTGCCGCCTGAAATTCTCCTCCTGCACCGCCGGGTCATTCAGCTCCGTATAGGCGTTGGCCAGTTCCATCCCCGCGATATACAGCTCAAACCGCTCCGCTATATCCGCCCTGTCTTTCTTCCTCTTCGTCAGCGGGCACAACGCCGCCGGATAATCCTTCACAAATGTCGGGTTAACTAAGTGTTCCTCAACCGTCTTCTCGAACACCTCATTGATTACCACCGCGTCATCCATATTCTTGTGCTCAATCCCCAGTTGTCCCGCCTTGGCCCGCACGCCGCTTATGTCTCCTATTTCACACCCGCCGTATTCCTTCAACAGCTCCGCATACTCTGCCCGCCGCCACGGCTTGCTGTAATCAACGCTCATCTCGCCAAACGTCGTCTTATTGTCCTTGCAGTATCTCCCCGCCAAAAGACAAATCAGCTCCTCCGTCAAGTCCATCATCACGTTATAGTCCGCGTATGCCTGATACAACTCCAGCATCGTAAATTCAGGATTATGCCGCGTGCTAAGCCCCTCATTGCGGAAGTTGCGGTTTATCTCAAAGACCTTCTCCATCCCGCCCACAAGCAATCGCTTCAGGAATAATTCCGGCGCTATCCGCAAAAACAAATCCAAATCTAACGTGTTATGATGCGTTATAAATGGCTTCGCCGCCGCCCCGCCCGCTATCGTCTGCATCATCGGCGTCTCTACTTCTACAAAGCCCCGGCCTCTCAGAAACTCCCTGATTGTCCAGAGAATATCGATTCGCTTCCTGAATAGCTCCATCACCTCTGGGTTCGCCCACAGGTCCACGTATCGCTGCCTGTATCGCAAATCAATATCCGCCAGGCCGTGCCATTTCTCCGGTGGCTGCAAAACCGACTTGCTCAAAAGCACAACCTCATCCGCCCATATCGTTATTTCCCCCGTCTTTGTCTTGCCTAAAGAACCCGACGCCCCGATTATGTCGCCCAGCTCCAGCAGCTTCATAAAACTCCACCGCGCATCTAACAAACTCTTGCTCAAACCTACCTGAATTGCCCCTGAACTGTCCCTCAACGTAATAAATATCAGCTTGCCTATGTCTCGCAGTAAAACTATCCTCCCCGCGCACTTCGCCTGCTGGCCCTCCTCATTGTCTTTGAACCTGCCTCTGATATCTGCCGCCGCCTCCGCCCCGTCGTATCGCCCCCCGTATGGGTCAATCCCCATCTGTCTTATAGCGCGCAGCTTCTCCTCTCTGGCCTGTTCAATGCTTGCCCGCTGGGGTGGGTTCGATGCTTGCCCGCCGGGGCGGGGTTTGTGTTCGTTGCTCATTCTTTATCTTTCGTTCTTTCTA
>CAYUIL010000067.1:0-10352 GCA_964444715.1 uncultured Pirellulales bacterium
GTTCGAGCAAGTTGACGTTGGTTTCTCGCGGACGAGATGGCCTGATTTGAGCTACTATATCGGCTCTCGGTACCTGCGAAATGTCAAGGTGCTCGACGAGCACGGGTCGAACGCGTTTGTCTTTGCGGCCAGCTACGTTTTGGACCCGCGATATACACTTGTGCTATCGCAGCAGTTTGACTTTGATTACGGGGCCAACATCGAAAGCCGTATAACCTTAATCAGGCATTATCATCGTGTTTTCTGGTCGTTGACGTTCAGTGCGGATGCTTCTCTTGACCGCCAGGCGATTATGTTCAGTATATGGCCTGAGGGCGTGCCGGAACTGACCATAGGCAGCAGATGATACACGGGCCTTGGCCAGCCCTGAGCCGAGTCGAAGCGATCCGCGGCTAACATAGATGGGCCGATAATAACGGGCACAGAAGCGCACTGCTAAAACGCCGAGAGAAATTTTTAGAGAAATTCCGTAATTTACCCAAATCGTCTAATCTTCCCAAATTAACACTGCCGATAGAATTGGGAAAGGCAAAATGCTCTAAATATGGAGATTTAGATATGGAGACATTAGTAGAGCAACGAAAAAACGCAAGAACGGAAGTGTCTTGGCCGGTCAGCATCTGGCTTCCGGAGGCAAATCGGTTCTTTAACGGCAGAAGCGCCAATATCAGCAAGACCGGTGTGTTACTTCGGATGCCGGTCGTGACTCCGCTGCATGCGGGAAACGTCGTCGAATTGAATTTCCCGCGAACAATGACATTGGCGAAGAAAAAAGGCGGCTTTGCGCGGATAAAAAGCGGAAGGGTGGTGCGGATTGAACGAGCCGGGTTGTTGGACGACGCCACAATAGGCGTCGGGATTATCTTTGAGGGAATCGAGTCGTAACGGCCTTTTCTGCTTGTAATAAGTAAGTGTTATATCGCATTTACTGTCAGTGCATCGGTTGGGAGAATAAAAGAGTGACTGGTGACAGGTTATGTCTCCGGTCATTTTTTTTGCACCGTTCCGAGGTCGCTCACTTATAATCCTGATTATGCTGCTGTTTAAGAAATGGCGTCGAAAGAAGGCAGCCGGTCGGCCTTTTCCGCCGGATTGGTTCAACATCGTCGATAAGAACGTCTCCTTCTATCGCAGATTGTCCTTCCCCGACAAAGAGGAATTACGCCGGCACATCCTCATATTCCTTGCCGAGAAGCGTTTTGTCGGCTGCGGAGGGCTGAAGATTACCGACGAAATAAGAGTAACGGTGGCGGCCCAGGCATGCGTGCTGCTTCTGCACCGCAAGACCGATTATTATCCGGGCCTGCGCAGCATACTTGTTTATCCCGCGGCTTATGTCGCAAAGGAAAGCAGGCGTCTTCCCGGCGGGATTGTGGAGGAAGGGTTTGACGTCCGCCTGGGCGAGTCGTGGCGTCACGGGTCGGTGGTGCTGTCCTGGGACGACGTCCGGCGGGATGCAACCGACATACACGACGGCCACAACGTCGTCTTCCACGAATTCGCGCACCAGTTAGACAGCTCCTGCGGCAAAGGCGACAGCAGCGAGGTGCTTCAACGCCGGTCCGCTTTTATCGCCTGGGCCAGGACCCTTCACAAAAATTACGAGCGATTGCGCAGTGACGTCGATAAGAATAAACCCACTGTGCTGCGGGCATACGCTGCAGAAAACCCTGCCGAGTTCTTCGCGGTCGCGACGGAGTGCTTTTTTGAGCGGCCGGAGGAATTACAAAAAGTCCACCCTGACCTCTACGGGGAACTGAAAAATTTCTATCACCAGGACCCCGGTAAATTGCTAATTGATGATTGCTAATTGATGATTTTGCCACGAATCCCCGCCTAAGACCTGCGGGGACACGAAGGCACCCCGCAGCAACGAAGGACGAGGATTTACAATTTTTGACTGCGGATTGCAGCAGGATTGGCTCAGAGGAGCTTTGCGGCGGGGGAGTCAACAAGCCAGGAGATTTTGTCGAGAACGGGCCAGAGGGTATGAATCGGATAGCGGACTTCGTCCGGTTCGGAGGTGAGGACCTGTTTGAGGATTTGGGCTTTTTCCTGGCCGGTGACGAGAACGGTGAGCTGCCGGGCGGCGCAAAGGACGGGGTGAGTGAGCGTGATTCTGGCAACGGTCTGGTCGGGTATCTTCTGGTCGAGCAGGTAAACGACGCAGGCAAGGTCTTTGGTATCGAAGGAGGCATTGGAGTTGGGGAACAGCGACCCGGTGTGGCCATCGGCGCCCATACCGAGGATGATGAGGTCGAAGACGGGGAGTTGGCCGGATTTTATGCGGAAGACGGAGCGGATTGCCTTTTCATATTGTCGAGCAGCCGCATTAAAATCTTCGTATTCGGTCGAAATCGGATGGACGTTTTCCTTTGGGATGGGGACTTTCGTCAGAAAGGTGTCGGCTGCGAGCTTGTAATTGCTGAGAGGAGAGTCGTGAGAGACATATCTTTCATCAACCCAAAAGATGTGGATTTTGTCCCAGGCAAGGGACAGCGATTTTGGGTTGGTGGCGAGCAGCTCAAAGAACTTTTTGGGCGTGTGGCCTCCGGAGATGGCAAGACGGAAGACGTTCCGGGTTTTTATGGTGTGTTGGGCAGTAGTGGTGACAATATCGAGGCATCGACGGGCGAGGGCATCCACGTCGGCAAGAACCTCCAGATTCGGCTTGTGTTGTTTAACCTGCGACGTTGTTGAATATCCTTTAGCTGGGTTGGCATAAAGCGTTAATGAACCTTGGTATTATACCTTTTGGCCGGATAATTTGTGCGGGATTTCTGCTTTTTTTACAACTCTTTGCCGGTGAAGGGGTTACGGATTAGCTTATTTGTTCGATGGCCCACAGGAAGGCCTTGACGCCTTCTGCGCCGAGGGTGGTTCGCATATCAGCGATGATTTTCATAAGTTTTGCGGCCTTTTCGGGGTCAGTGATGACGAGTGTGCAACAGTTGGTTTCGGGCCAGACGTCGGAGTTGAGGTGAGGTTCGCTAAGGTTTCCTTTTCCGAGGGTGTTCGGGAATTTTGTGAAGGAATCGATATCAGCGGAAGCAAGCGCCTCGTTTACTTCCTCGTCG
This sequence comes from uncultured Pirellulales bacterium, assembly GCA_964444715.1. Taxonomy (GTDB): domain Bacteria; phylum Planctomycetota; class Phycisphaerae; order Sedimentisphaerales; family Anaerobacaceae; genus Fen-1362. Next base: position 3,078 of record CAYUIL010000067.1, read on the forward strand.
ATGGCCATATTGTGGACGATGAGGATTGCTTTCATATCTTGGTTTCCTGAGGTATCTGATGAGGTTTTAGTCCTTCGAAGAGGCTGTAGAGGGTGGGCATAAGAATGAGGGTTACGACAGTTCCGACGGTCAGGCCGCTGATGGACGTGACGGCGAATGGGACCCAGATTTCGGAGCCGGTTCCGCGAGACAGTCCCAGCGGCAGGAGGCCGAGCATAGTGGTGATGGTGGTGGAGAGGACGGGTCGTAATCTGCTTCGACCCGCCTCGATGATGGCCGAGTAGATGTCATGGCCTCGTTTGCGCAAGATTCCGATGTAACTGATGAGGACGATGCCGTTATTTACGACGATGCCGACGAGCAGGATAAGTGCGATAAAGCTGATGACGTTAATGGTCTGGCCCGTTACGACCAAGCCAATGATGACGCCAACGATGCCGAAGGGGACCGACAGGAAGATGATGAAGGGGTCCCGGAAGGATTCGAACTGCGAGGCCATCACCATATAGACGAGGACCATACCGAGTGCGGTGGCCATAATCAGCAGTCGGAAGGCGTCTTCCTTTTCTTTTTCAGCGCCGCCGAATTTGTAGCTGAAGCCAAGAGGTGCAGGGATTTTCTGGAGAGCGGTTTTTACGTCTTTGACGACGGAGCCGAGGTCCCGGCCTGTAACGTCGGCGGAGACGGTGATATATCTTGCCTGGTCTTTTCTTTCGATTTTGGTTGGGCCAAGGCCTGTTTGAATGCCGGCGATATTTGCAAGCGAGACCCTGCCGCCGGAGGGCAGGTTGATGTAAACGTCGCGGAGGTCTTCAATTTTGGTCCGGTCTTCGGGGCGAAGACGGACAACGACATCGTATTCGTCGCCTGCTTCGCGGTATCTTGTGGCGGTAGTGCCTGCGAAGAAAGTTTCGACGGTGTCACCAATGGCTTTCACGCTGAGGCCGAGGCGAGAGGCCTTGTCGCGGTCGACGACAACCTTAATCTCGGGGTTTTCTTCTTCGCGGCTGATATCGATGTCGCTGACGCCTTCGATATTCGCGATAGCGTTTTTAACTTTTTCGGCGTATTGTCGGGCGGCGGCCATATCGTGGCCGTAAATTTCGATGGCCAGCTCGCGTCCGCCGCCGAACATAAGCGACACCAGCGGGTCTTCGGTGCTGAAACGGACCGTTGTGCCGGGCAGCTTTTCGGTGATTTTTCGCAGTCGTTTGACAATCTGCGGCGGGGACACATCGCGGTCTTCCTTGTCAGTGAGGCGTATATAAACCATACCCTTGTAACTTTCCTCCTGAGTGGCGAAGGTGCCGCCCTGTGCGGAGCCGTAAACTCCCCAGCGGAGGAAGAGGTCTCTTTTTTCGGGGACATTGTTATTGACGATTTGCTCAAGCTGACGTGCGACCTCGCCCGTGCGTTCGACGCGTGTGCCGATGGGCAGGTCGAAAGTTGCGGAGACGCGGTTCTGGTCTTCTTCGGGCATAAACTCTGTGCCGACGAAGCCGGCCAGCCCGACGGCCCATATAAACAGGATGATGCAGGAGGCAAAGACGGTCTTGCGGTTTCTCAAGGCCCAGCGAAGAAACCCGGCGTAGCCGTTTTCCATAGCGGTCAGGGTAATCTCGCCCCATTTGTAGAAGCGTTCGAGGAGTGGGTTGTGGGTCTTTTCTTCGTGGATTTTGAGGAATTTAGAGCACAGCATAGGGACCAGCATCAGGGCGGTCGTCAGGGAGACGACCAGTGCCATAGTTACGATGGCGGCGAATTCGCCGAAGATGATGGCGGTGATGCCGCCGACGAACATAATGGGAGCGAAGATTGCGATGGTGGTAAGCGTTGAAGCCATCACGGCGACACCGACTTCGGCTGAGCCGTAGATTGCGGCTTCATTTGCGCGCTGGCCTCTCTGGCGATGGCGATGGATGTTATCGACGATGACGATGGCGTTGTCGACGACCATGCCGGTGACAACGGCCAGCGAGGCAAGGGAATTGGTGTTGATTGTGTAGCCGGCAAGCCACATAAGCAAAAACGTTACAATCAGAGACGTCGGAATCGAAACGGCGACGATGATGCTGGAGCGCAAGTCGCGCAGAAAGAACAATATCACAAGGAAAACGAACAGCACCGCCCAGAGGACCGAGTCGCGGAGGTTCTTGACGGAGGCGAGAATAAACTCGGAGTTGTCCATTACCATTTTGACCTTGACGTCGGGAGGGAGGTTTTTCCGGATTTGTTCAAGCTCGGCGGCGACGCGGGTTGCGACTTCTACGGTGTTTTCGCCTGATTGCTTCTGGACGAAGATGGCCATACCGTGTTTGCCGTTCATACTGACTCCGTAAGTGCGCTCTTTGAAGAAATCGCTTGTATCGGCGACGTCCTTGAGGCGGATGGGGACGCCGTTTCGCTGGGCGATGATGACATTTGCAACCTCGTCAGGGTGAGAGAACTCTTCAGGAGTGCGGAGTAGGTAATCCTTGTAGCCGGTTTTGATATTGCCGCCCGGGGTGGAGATATTCTGAGCGGCCAGCGCCGCCTGGAGCTGGCCGAGCGAGATATTTAGGGCGGCGAGGCGCGACTGATTAATATCGACGCGGATTTGTCGCTGGAGACCCCCGCGGGCGGTAGCGGAAGCGACACCTTTGATGCGTTTGAGAGGGTCAACAATCTGGTCTTCGACGATTTTTTCGAGGCGAGGGTAGCTGTCGTCGGCAGTGATGCTGATGACTTGAATGGGCATCATAGCGAAGTCGAATTTTACGATGAAGGGCTTGTCGGCCTCATCGGGCAGAAGGGCCTCGGCCTGGCCTACCTTGTCGCGGACGTCGTTGATGGACTCGTCGATATTCTGGCCCCATTTGAATTTGAGGGTAACGGCCGAGATGCCTTCTTTCGACGTTGATGTGACCTCATCAGCGCCGGAAACGGTGCTGACGGCGTCCTCGACTGGTTTGGTGATTAGTGTTTCGATTTCCTCCGGGCCGGCGCCTTCGTAGGTGGTCAGAACGCTGACGGCTGGGATTTCAATATCGGGCATAAAGTCCAGTCCCAAAAGGGGTATCGAGACAAGCCCGAGGACAACGATTGCAACGTAAATCATCAGCGTTGTTACAGGTCTGTTTACGGACCATTCGGCAAGTTTCACTTGATGTCCCCCATACGAACAATTTCGACGTCGATTCCGTCAGCGAGGTATTGCATTCCATTGATGACGAGCTGCTCGCCCGGTTTGAGTCCGTCGGTGATTTCGCATTTGTCGGCCTGGATGATGCCGATAGTGACGATTTGTTTGCGAGCAATTGATTGCTCGCTGGTGTGCTCGATAACGTAAACGTAGGGTTTATCAATCTTGCCGCCCAGGACGACGTCTCGCGGGATAACCACGGCGTTATTTTTTCGATTAGTGATGAGCGCAACTTTTGCAAACATTCCCGGCTTGAGCAGCATCTGCCCGTTGTCCAGACGGATTTCAATCTGAATGGTGTGGGTCTGCTCATCGAGCGTCGGGTAAACCGAATATACGCTTGCGTTGAACCGGCGGTCCGGGTAGGCATCCACGCTAAGCTCGGCGGGTGTTCCTGCGGTGATTTCGGCGCCGTATTTTTCAGCGATGGAGACGACCACCTTGACGGTCTTAAGGTCGGCCACGGTTACAATTCTGTCGCCCACCTTTATCATATTGCCCTGGTCGATGTGTTTGGCGGTAACGATGCCGTCGATTGGAGAGACGACTTCGGATTCCTGGAGGTTTACCTGTGCCAGTTTGAGATTTGCTTTGGCTGCGTTTAAGGCGGCGGCGGCAAGCTCGGCTGTGGTGACGGCCTTGTCTTTTGCCTGCTCGGTTGAGGAGCCGGACTTAAAGAGGAAGAACATTCGATTCTTCTCGCGTTCGGCATCGGTCAAATCCACCTGTCCGGCCTCGACGGCGGCTTTTGCGGCGGCCAACTGTGCGAGATATACATCGTGGTCGATGACGGCGATGCGCTGACCTTTTTTGACCACGAGACCTTCCTCAACATCGACCTTGTTTCCATCATCAAGGACAACCTGTAAGGATTCCACTCTTCCAGCCACCTTGGGCGCCACGTCGACCACCTGATTGGCTCTTATCCAGCCGGTCAGCTCAATCGTCTGTTCTATCGAGCCGACGTTTACGGTTTCAACCTCGACGGGGACAATCCTTTTTTCCTGCGATTTGAGGCCTTTCCGGTGGAAGTAACCGAACCAGAATGTGGCGGCCAGCAGCGCAGCGATTGCAAGCCAGTACTTTGTTTTTGTCATCTTCATTTTGTCTTTTCCTGTTGTGAATTGCTCGGCGTGGTTGCGATTTGTTGCCAGGGCTGCTTATTCGTTGTTTCAAAACTTGCGAGCGTTCCCATAGCTTTTTGCAGGTCGAGCTTGGCGACAAGATGAGAATATATGGCCTGGTAATAATTGGCCTTGGCGGTTGTGAGCGCCGCCTGCGCGTCAATCACTTCAACCTGGGTATTTATGCCTTCTCTGTAGCCCACCTCGGCCAGTCGCAATCCTTCTTCGGCGCGGGAGAGGTTAAACTTCTGGGAGTCAACGAATTCGGCGGCGTCTTCGATGCTGAGAACGGCCTTGGTAAGCTCAAACAGTGCGGTTTCCTCGGTATCGACGAGGTCTATTTGTGATTGTTTAAGCCGGGCTTTTTGCTCAGAGACGGCTCCTTCGCGTGCGAAGCCGTCGAACAGGGGCCAGGCGGCGACAACGCCGGAGCTATACGCCCTGCCCCAGTCGATGACTGTTCTGTTGTGCGGGTCCGGCTCCGACCAGGTGTTTTGATAATACCCGCTTATAACGGGAAAGTATGCGCTTCGTGCGATTGCGAGAAGCTCTTTTTGCTGCTTTATGTTAAGCTCTTTGCTGAACAGGTCGGGACGATAACGATGGGCATTGGCGACGGCATTTTCCATCGTGATATTGAAGGGGGCATACCCAAGCTCATCGCAGAGAATAAAAGAGCTGTCCTGAGAAACGCCCATAGTTTTGACCAGATTGGCTTTGGCGATGTTGATGGCATTTCGGCTCTGAATAAGCAGAGCGGTGAAGTTGGACACGTCCACCTCAGCGCGGAGGGCGTCAAAGTCGGAGGCGACGCCGGCAGTTCGTTTTTGCTTTACATCGTCGAGGTGCGCCTTTGCCGATTTGACGGCATCGTTGCTAATGGTGTAAAGGTGCTGGTCGAGCAGGACGTTATAATAGCCGAGTTGAGCGGCGTAAACGGTTTCCTGGACGGCTGCGCGGACGGTTTGGTCGGCCAGCAGGGCCCCCAGGCGGGCCGCATTGATTGTGGCCGGGATGGCGCCGCCGGCGAACAACGGCTGGGTAACATTCAGGCCTACGGAGTAATTGTCTAATGAGCCGAGTGAAATTGGACCTATTGACGTGACCCGGTCAAGCCGCTCATAATTGCCGGTAAGCGAGACCGTGGGCAGGATGGCGGAGTAAGAACCAATCTCGACTCCGCGAGCGGCCTCCCTTTCCTCAAGCGTTTTCTGAAGCACTTTATTATTAGCCAGCGTTAGCTTGAGGCAATCTTCGAGGGAAAGCCGGCCTGAAATGACCGGCTGGGCCTGCTTTTCGGCGGTCTTGCGGTTCTCCCACTGCTTATACGCGGATTCCCGCGACAAGCTCACGTCGCTGTAAAATTGCTCTTTACTGACACAGCCCGGCAGAGTCGGCACAAACAGGCAGACAGTAAGATATATTTTCAGTCGTTTCATTTTTTATCGCCTTTGGCGAAGGCCCTGATTCCCGCCGCCGAAAATTTCACGATGTGGTCTATCGCCTCATCGATATCAAAGGTTGCGATGGCGCGGCCCTGTCCGCCTTCGAGCATTGCTTTGGCGTGCATAACATGTATTAATTGGCCGACAATCGAGTGGATACTCATTTGCACGTTGCGTTTGTCGAGGTGGGGACATACCGCGGCGATGGCCTTTTCAAGAGCGGCCATTATGGGTGCGGCCATTTCTTCAAGAAACGTATTGCGAGACAGGCGTTGTTCGACAAGTTCCCGGGCAAAGAGCTGCATAAAGCGCCAGTTACGTTCGGGGTCTGATAACGGTTCGAGAAACGCGACGGCGTAGGCGTGAAGCAATTTTTCGAGTGTCGGCTTGGCTTTGCCTGTCATAACGGCCTTGATGGCTTTAAGCCGGCTGTCGCGCATTTCGCGGAGTCGCCAGCGGAAGAGCTCCTCGTAAAGCTCCTGCTTGTCGCCGAAGTGGTAGTTGATGGATGCCAGATTGCAGTTTGCCTTTGTGGTAAGGTCCCGGATGGAGGTGCCGTTGAACCCTTTTTGGGCGAACATCTCCTCCGCGGCATCCAGCAGCCGTTGCTGGGCCTCTTGTGCTTCCCCCGTCAGATTGGGAGCATTTTGGGTATGCGAACCGGTCATAGCCATCTCCTTAAACGCTTGTTTCATACACTTGTATAAAACGCTCGTTTCATACGCTTGTATGAAACACTTGTTTCATACAATAGTATAAAACATTTGTTTGAAACAGTTGTATGAAACGTTTGTTTTAGACATTCGGTTGTCAAGACAGGAGGCAAGGAATGCCTGTTTTTTCTCGAAAAATGAAGGTGGGTGTGGCTTTGCCTGCCGATACGAGACCGCCCTGAGGATTAAGGTTTTAGGGCGCCTTCGAGGTCGGCGATTATGTCCTCTGTGTCTTCGATGCCGACGGCTAAGCGGAACAGCGTGTCGGTAACGCCTAAGGCGTAGCGGTTTTTTCGGCTGTAGTCGTAATAGCTGACAAGGGCCGGGTGGGTAATCAAAGATTCAACGCCGCCGAACGAAGGCCCTATGTGAATCAGGCGCAGCCGGTCTAAGAGCCGTTTGGCTGCCGCCAGGTTGCCTTTGATGTCGAACGACACTACGCCGCCGCCGCCTTCCATCTGCTGGATTGCGACCTCGTAATGTCGATGACCGGGCAGGAAGGGATAGTACACCCGCCTTATGGCCGGATGCGCCTCAAGCCATTCGGCGACCCGCAGCGCCGATTCGTTTTGCTGGCGGACGCGGAGAGGGAAGGTCTTCAACCCGCGCAAGAGCAGATAGCAGCAGTGCGGATCGATAGTGCCGCCCATTGATTTGTGGAGGTCGCGAATTTTTTCGACAAGCTCCTCTCTTCCCAGGACCGCCCCGGCTAAGATGTCGTTGTGGCCCGCCAGATACTTGGTGCAGCTTTGCAGGACCAAATCCATACCAAACTCGATTGGCCTCTGGTTGTAGGGTGTGGCGAAGGTGGA
>CAYUIL010000068.1:0-10337 GCA_964444715.1 uncultured Pirellulales bacterium
CTATAATAACACCCTTGGAATATATGCTGACTTTAACAATATCAGCACCCTCCCGGAAACACGTATCGAAAATTGTCTCATACACGATAATTCGTCCGACGGCATATACCTCTATGGCGTCAATTCCCCCGTTGCGGTGGTAAACAGCCGGATTCACAACAATAACGAGGATGGTATCTATATTGGGCAATCTTCTTCGTCGCCGATTATCACCCGATGTAAGATTTTCGCGAATAGGTTGAACGGTATTGAGGTCTCTAATGCCCCTGCCGTCATCACGAATAACTGGATATACAAGAATGAACAAGAAAAGGGAGTATACCTTACCTGGTCCGGCCCGGTAACTATCCGCAATAATACCATCGTAGGCAACTACTACGGTGTCTGCTTCGTCTCGGGGACTGCGCCCACGATTACCAGTTGTATCATCTGGGGCAACTATGACGATCTCTTTTGGTGTAATGCAACCTACAGTTGCATTGAGGACAATGCAAAGGGCGAAGGCAATATCTGGGGCGACGCCAACGACCCGTGCTTCGTCGATGCCGATGATGCGAATGATTTCCATCTCGACCCAAACTCGCCCTGCATTGATACAGGCGACCCGTGCTTCAACGACTTCAATGATAAAGACATCGATGGCGAATATCGGGTAATGTTTGGCAAAACGGAAATGAGGGTCGATATGGGCGCTGATGAGTTATTGTATTGGCCGAGAGCGGATTTTAATTATGATTGTAATGTAAACTTCATCGACCTTGCGATGTTCGCAACCAGTTGGGCAACGGCTGTTGGCGAGCCGGACTACAATGTTTTGTATGACCTTGAGTATGACGGTGTTATAGATATTTATGACCTCGCTCGGTTCTGTGATGAATGGTTGTCGATTGCCCCGTGTTCACCGCTGTATGGGTCGCTTGGCCTCGGCGGTATGGATATGATGATGGGCGGGGGTTCAGCCGACCTGTCCGGCGTAGCTTCAGCAGGGGAGGAAGTGGAGCCGTATGAGCAATCGGACGAGGGTGTCGCTGCGCCTTTAAGCTGGGAGCAGTTGGAAGAGTTGATAACTTGGATGGAGGAGGTCTGGCAGTCCGACCCGAACGTTCGAGAGGCGATAAGTCAGGCCGCCTACGACCGTGTCCTCGAGTCCTTAAAAGAAGACCTGAACGAGTAGCGCTCTGCCGCACATAATTTGAGATGAATCGCAGCATTGCGGTCTTGTGTGCAGATTTTGCAGCGAAGGGATTATTTAACCACTTCGAAGCCGACTGTGGTAATGTCATCGACCTCCGCCGGCTCAATGTTCTGATTCTGCGCCAGTGTGTTAAACCTGTCCATCATCTCGACAATGGGCAGGTCCTTAAGGTCGCAGAATTCCTGGGTGAAATGAAAGCCGGTCAAGTCGTCGAAGTTGCCGATGAACGGCTCGGCGCCATCGGAGTAAAGCAATACCTTGTCGCCCGGCTGAAGCTGAATCTTGTCTTCGGCGTAATCGGCGTCCTTGAAGACGCCTAACAGCGACCCGCGAACCTCTAATTGTTTAGGTTGTTCTGCGGGTTTGATAAAGACCGGGTAGGGATGCCCGGCCCTGGCGTAGGTAAGCTCGAGCGTCTCTATATTCAACAGGCAATAACAGCAGGTTGCGAACTGATAGCCGGACAGCTTCTGCGTCGCCATCCGCTTGTTGAGATTCCTCATCACTTCCGCAGGCGAAAAGATGTGATAGGTATTCTCGACGGTGGCCCGCATAGTCAGCGCCTGCTTGAGGAAAATGGTCAACAGCGCCGCAGGCATACCGTGGCCGACCACGTCGGCGACATAAAAGCCGACGTGCTTCTCGTCGATACGGACGACGTTGTATATGTCGCCGGAGACCCACTCGGCGGGCAAAAACACCGCCGCCCACTTTATCCTGTCGGTATTGGGCAATTGGGTGGGCAGGAAATCCTGCTGCACCAGGCCGGCCAGCCGAAGTTGCTCGGTCAGGTTATCGACCAGCTCGCCGGTCATACTGAGCTGCTCGGCGAGCTTGTTTTTGTAAATCGTCTGTATCTGCTTTGGCGGGATGGCCGGCTTGACCGCCATGCCGTCGCTTTTCTTGCGGTAGGCAAGATTAACGCTCACCCTGGTCCAAAGCTCATCGACCGACACCGCCTCGGTTGTGCCGCTCATAGTGAAGCTGCTTTTGACAGGCGCCAAAGAGAAGCTCTTGACAGGGACTTTGACTCGGTCGGTAATCAGGATGACGCCGATATTTTCCATCTCGAGGGTTTCAATTATCCGTGCCAGCTTTTGCTGCTGATGGGCGTCCGAGTCATGGGCGTCCACGATGACCGTTCCCACCAGGCCGAGCTTATCTCTTACCTCGGCGAACTTGTCGATGCGAAGAATCCGATGGGAGAGGTTTCTTTCCTTAAGCAGCCGCTTTATTTCAGCCGGCATTTGTTTCTGGTTGCTCAGGTATAGAACATCAGTAAAGCTCTTTTGCAGCTCGATGGCACTTAGCAGCTCGGTCTTGACCATTTTTTATCCCCTTTTTAATCCCACTACAGCCCCCAAGGGTCAGCCACGGAGCGATTCGGCAAACGATGCCTTGCTCGAACTCAAATCACCCGGAACTGCAAAGCTAACTTCGGTATGTTCGGCGTAGCACTTTGACTGTTTTTTCCCTTTTTTCCGCGCCTGTTTGCATTATCGGCTACAAACCGTCCCGGTCGGCACTTTTTGCGGCTTTCACCTCTATCCAACGAAGATTCTGTATCAGGTTGACAATGGTCCGAGAAAATCGGCATTTCCGGTGCGGACTGCATCCCGACCTGTCAGGATTGGTCGCACGACGCAATACGCACATTGGTAAAATCAGCCGGAGAAAATCGCCGAACCTATGCGAAGAATCGTAGCTCCTTCCTCAATGGCGATTTCATAATCCGAACTCATACCCATACTCAGCTCGGTAAAATGCCTGCCGACAATCTTCTCGCCGCGCATTTCAACGAACAGCTCTCTCGCCCGAACAAAACATTCTCGAATCACGTCCTTGTTATGGGTCAAAGGCGCCATTGTCATCAGGCCCACAAGTTTCAGATTGGGCAGGGTCTCAATCTGCTCGGCCAGATGTGGGGCCGCGCCGACGGAAACACCGTATTTCTGCGGCTCCTGAGAGGTGTTGACCTGCAGCAGAACACCAACAGAGAGATTCATCCTGGCTGCGGAGGCATTGATTTCCTCAGCCAGCCGAAGCGTATCAATGGAATGTATCAGCGAGACGAGAGGCAGCACCTGCCTTACTTTGTTACGCTGCAGATGACCAATCATATGCCAGCGAACCTTTGGAGGCGTCGCCGATTCGCCGGCACTTCGCTGAAGAAACTCTTCTATCTGAGCGCAGACCTTTTTTAGCTGCTGAACCCTGTTTTCGCCGAGGTCAAGACAGCCCAGGCGTATAACCTCCTCGATTGCCGGCAGCGTGGCGGACTTTGTAACGACGACGAGCTTGACTTCAGCGGGGTCCCTGCCCGCCCGCGCACAGGCCAAGGCGATGGTCTCCTTAACACGCTTAATACGTTCAGCAATCCTTACCATAAAAAAAACAAAGGTCACTTTTCCGGATGTATCTGGTGAGCAAAGCCCACCCTATAGTGAATAATCTAAGCCAACAGCGCCACGGTTTCAAGCGAATTTGGCGGATTCGGATACAGGTTTTGACCTGCCAAAAAGGGTCGAGAATCGGACATTTTTCGCTTGCATTTTGCAACAGGGGCATATATACTGAATAGTGTTCAGGATTAGTGTAAACAAGCCCCCTTGGGAAAACTGCGGGCTGGGTTACATTTTGTTTGACAGTTATTATGGGGCGGATTAGATTTTGTTTTTTGCCGCAAATTAGACAGCGATAATACTGCGTAGAGCAGTTCACGAACCTCGGCGAGGCAGCGTGGCACGCCGGTTTCCCCCCCAGCCGGTCCCACCTCCTCGCCTTATTTTTGCGCACATTGCGATTTATGGGCCGGAGGCCGGCCTATACCCAGTAAAACTCGCACGGAAAACGAGAAAGACAGCAACGGCTAAAAGGGCCATTGTGCCGCCGAAGACAAAGGTTGCAACGGGCGAGATATGCTCCCAGAGAAATCCTGCCGCCAGACTCGCAGGCAAAGCAGCCAGACCCGTTATTGTATGATAAGTTCCCAAAGCGGTCCCCCTGAACTCCGGGCCTGCCAGGTCAGACACAAACGCCCTTTCAGTGCCGTCCACGGCTGCGAAAACCACGCCGTAAAGCGCAAACAAAACAACAAAACACAAGAGCGAATTGCAAAAGGCAAAACCGAGCGACACAACTGCAAACAGCCCGAAGCCAAAAACAAGGACGGGCTGCCGCCCTGCTTTGTCCGAAATAGAACCCATAGGCACGGCCAATGCACTGTAAAAGATGTTGAACAGCACATACAAAAGAACAGGAACGGCAACCGACGATTTGCCTGTAAACAGGTGCTGCGCCCTCATCACAAAGAACATATAGCTGAAGTTGCCCAAAGCAAAAATGCCGGAGACCAGAATAAACAACCTCAGCGGTTTAGGCAGCATCGCCAGACCGATTTTCAGCTTTACATCCCGTCGGCGGACCTCCGGCTCTTTAACAAAGCGAAGGGGAACAAGTGACACAAGGCCGGCTGCCCCCGCGATAAGTATGATGGTCTTGAAACCGAACCCCACAAACCACAACAAAATAAAGGATAGGCCCGCCCCCAGAACCGCACCAACGCTGTCCAAGCCGCGGTGAATCCCAAAGCCCTTCCCACGCTGAGTGGTTGTTACGGACTCCGCTATGATGGCGTCGCGCGCGGCAGTGCGCAGTCCCTTGCCCGTCCGCTCCAGCGATGTAAAGACAACCGCGCTCGCCGAGGCCCTCGAAAAACCGAGCAATAGCTTGAAAACCGTAGAAACCCCGTATCCCAGGTAAACGAATATCTTTCGTTTGCCGGTCTTGTCGGACCAATAGCCGCACAGCACCTTCAGGATGCTGGTAACGCTCTCTCGCAATCCCCCTGCCAGGCCGATAAGCTGGCCCGAAGCACCCAGCGATTCCAGAAACATCGGCAGAATCGGCATTATCATTTCGCTGCTCACGTCATTCAGGAAGCTCACAATGCTCAGCAGAATGACGTTGCGAAAGCCGCCCTTTTGGCCGGTGTTCTCCAAAGCGTTACTCCCCCCGGACCTGGACGATGAAGGACCTGCTGCGCGGGCCGTCAAACTCACAGAAGAAAATCCCCTGCCAGGTCCCAAGGACTAATTGGCCGTCCCTAATCACGAACTGCTTGCTGCAGCCGATAAGTGAACTCTTGCAGTGCGCGTCGGAATTGCCTTCGTCGTGCCGATACCCCGGACGAAGGTAGGGAACCAGCTCTTCGAGCGTCAAAAGTATGTCGTGAACAACGGAGCGGTCGGCGTTTTCATTTATGGTAATGCCCGCCGTCGTATGGGGACAATACACTATCGCATCACCCTCTTTGATGCCGGCTTTACTCACAAACGAAGCAACCTGGCCCGTTATGTCAGCAAATTCGCACCGGTTCCTCGTGCTTATATGAAAATCTTTCGTGACGATTTTCATCGCAAAACCTCCTACATTTGCTCAATGACTTCGATGCCTAATAAGTTGTTCAGGCCGTGTTCGATTGTCCGGGCGGTCAAATCGCAAAGCAAAAGCCGGGTCGGACGCTTATCAGGCGACGCATCAAGAACGGGACAGTTGGTATAAAAAACGCTGAACTTTTGTGCGAGGTCGTAAAGATAACTTGTCAGATAGTTTGGCCTGTAATCGCCTGCCGCGGCTCCAACCGCCTCGCCATAGCGAATCAGGTGTTTCGCCAAATCCAATTCGCTCGGCTCAGCGATATTTATCCCCTTTACGCCAGCCATTTCCCTATTGACATCGATTCCCCTCTCTTTGCCTTTTCGGTTAATCGACTTGACCCTCGCGTATGCATACTGCATATATGGCGCGGTATTGCCATCCATCGCTAACATCTTGTTGAAGCTAAAGATATAGTCGCTTGTGCGGTTGTTGGAGTAATCGGCGTATTTTACCGCACCGATTCCGACGGCCCTGGCAATCTCGTCCTTTTTATCTTTGGGTAAGTCAGGGTTCTTTTCGTCAACGATTTTGCTCGCACGCTCGACGGCCTCATCCAAAAGCTCTTTCAGTTTTACATTTTCGCCCGAACGCGTCTTCAACGGCTTGCCATTATCTCCCAAAACGCTGCCGAAGGTCACGTGGACCAACTCGGTCTCCGGCTTCGCCCACCCCGCCTTTCTCGCCACCGCAAATACCATATCGAAATGCAAACTTTGTCGCGTATCAGTAACATATATAATTTCATCCGCCTTTAATGTGCCAACTCTGTATCGAATCGCTGCCAAATCCGTCGTCGCATACAAATACGCCCCATCGCTCTTTTGCACAATCACCGGCAGCCGCTTACCTTCCTTATCCTTAAATCCCGGCGGGAAAACACACACCGCCCCTTCCGACTCCACCGCCAATTTCTTTTTCTTCAATTCCTCAACAACATCCGCCAGCATATCCTTATAAAAACTCTCACCGCGAACATCTTCTTCTTTAAGCTTGACCTGTAGGAGGTTATATATCCTCTGATAATGCTTTTTTGATTCGGCAACTATCATCCCCCAAAGTTCTAAATATGCTGGATCGCCTCTGTGTAAAGCAGCTACAGCAGTCCTTGTTTTATTGGCAAACTCAGGATCAATGTAATATTGGTCGCTGGCTTGCTTATAAAAACCTTCTTGGTCTTCCAGTGGTGGTGCAGTCCATTCAGGCGTATCTAATTCCTCGATCTTCTGCTTCAAAAATACAACTAACATTCCGAATTGAGTCCCCCAGTCGCCGATGTGATTTTGGCGGATGACTTTGTGGCCCTGAAATTCCAAGAGTCGGCAGATGCAGTCGCCAACGATTGTGCTGCGCAAGTGCCCCACGTGCATTTGCTTTGCGATATTCGGGCCGGAGAAATCAACGACGATTGTCCTGGGTTTGTCGGCTTTTTCCACGCCGAGTCGGTCAGTGTCTTTGTTTACCTGCAGCAGGTTTGCGACTACAAAATCCGGTTTTAGTCGCAAGTTAATAAAGCCGGGGCCGGCTATTTCTGGAGGTTCGCAAATGTCGCTGACGTCCAGTTTTGCGACGATTTGCTCTGCGAGTTTGCGGGGATTGGCCTTTATCTGCTTTGCCAACGGCATTACGCCATTGACCTGGTAATCGCCGAACTTGGGGTCGGTCGCGGGTCTGACAAGCGCATCGCGTCCCCCCTGCTGGCCAGCGACCTCGCTCATTGCCTTGCTTATTCTTTTGTCGAGTATCTCAAGAACTGACTGCATATTTTACACCACGGAGTTTTCCCCTTATTTTAAGCCATAGAGGACGCAGAGAACACAGGGAATTATATTTTTCGTTGCACATAGTATTATCGGAACCATTGCCTCAAGCTGTCCCTCTATGGCTAATGCTCCAGCAGTTTCTTTCTTTGCAGGATGTGGAAATAGTGCTGGGCGAAGCGATGGGCCTCGTCGCGGACGTATTGCAAAAGTTTCAAAACCGGCGATTGCCTCGGCAGCTTCAATGGCTTCGTGCTTCCCTGCAAATAGATTTCCTCTTCCCGTTTTGCAATCGCCGCCAATTTCAAATTTGCAATTTGTTTCTCTGCGACCTCTGCGGTCTCCGCGGTGAATAGTTCTCGTAAAGCAGCTTCCGCAACGTGCAATTGTCCCAGACCGCCATCAATTAAAATAAGGTCAGGCCAAAGCTCCTCGCCCCGCAACGCGTATTTGTATCTGCGTTTGACCACCTCCGCAATCATCGCGTAATCGTCGCTCCCCTCGACTGTCTTTATTCTGAATCGCCGATAACCCGCCTTAAAAGGCCTGCCGTCTATAAATTTCACCAATGACCCGACTGCCTCCCTGCCCCCGATATTCGCAATATCAATCCCCTCTATGATTCTTACTGGATTGGGACTGTCTAAAATCTTTTGCAGCTTGACCAGTGCCTCGGTCGGGTCTGCCGCAAAGACCTCCGGCTGGACGTCCTCGTCCGGCTCGCCTCGCCTGTCTAATCGTTCGATTAAACGAATGCGGTCTCTCAGCATCCCCGCCTTCTCGTATACAAGCGCCGCCGACGCCTCATCCATCTGTTTCTTCAATTGTCTCAAGGTCGTCGAGCGCTTCGATTGCAGAAACTTAACAAGGTCTTTAATGATTGTTCTGTATTCCTTCTTTTCGATTCTCGCCGCACAAGGCGCGGTGCATTGCCTTATGTTATACAGAATGCAGGGCCTGAAAAACCTGCGTTTCTCATCGTCGGCCCGAATGTCAAGATTGCATCCTCGAAACTTGAATATCTTTTGCAGCTCAACAAAGACGGCCCGCAATTCTTTCGCGTTTGCAAACGGCCCAAATAGCCGACTCCCTTTTGCTCTCGGCTTGCGGGTGATATACACGCCCGGAAAATCATCACCTGTTGTAATCTCTAAATAAGGAAACGTCTTGTCGTCAACCAGGTCTGTATTGTAGAAAGGCCGAATGTCCTTTATCAGCCGCGCCTCCTTCAGCATCGCATCGACTTCCGTTTCGGTCTCAAGATAATCTACTGTCTCAACTTTATTGAGCATCTCTGCTATCTTTGGCCCGCGTGTCTCCGCCACGTCACTTCCCGGCTGAAAATAGCTCGCCGCTCGTGACCGCAGGTTCTTCGCCTTGCCGATATACAGGACTTCTTCCTTGGCCCCTTTCATAAAATACAGCCCCGGCCCGGCTGGGA
The DNA here is from genome assembly GCA_964444715.1 of uncultured Pirellulales bacterium. GTDB lineage: Bacteria > Planctomycetota > Phycisphaerae > Sedimentisphaerales > Anaerobacaceae > Fen-1362. The sequence goes on from CAYUIL010000068.1 coordinate 8,834, forward strand.
AGGTTTGTATCCGCTCTCGTATCGCCTTCAACTTGTCGGTTTCTACGCCCATACTTCGCATCATTATAGGTCGGTTTGGCTAAGGATGTTTCTGCAGGTAACACCGACCGGCCTGATACAAATCGAGCCGCTTTTGCATTTCCTGCGCCAATTCCTTTTGGCCGGCGGTCCGGGCCAGCTTCTCCCCCTGCCCGGCGGTCTCTATCGCATCTGGAAATCTGCCCACAGCCGCATAGGCGGCGGCAAGAGTATCCAGGCACTCGGGCTGACTATGCTCCGTCATCTCGCAGGCCCGCAGGGCAAGCTCCAGGGCCTCCTGGGGATTACGAAAACCAGGGTTCTCAGTTGTTGCCTTTGTCCAGGCCAGATTGTTGATTGTGGCAACCCAGTCGGGCCTGAGCTTCAACACCTCCTCCCAGCAGGCAATCGCCTGCTCCGTTTTTCCCTCCAGAGAATAAACAACCCCCATATTATTATAGGCCTGAAAATTTTGAGGCATAATCCGCGCCGCCTCGCTGAAATGCTCCATAGCAGCGCCTAACCGACCTTTTTTGTACAAATAACTTCCGTAATTACAATGCAGAGGCGAGACATTCGGAGTAAGGCTCAGCATATATCCATAAAGACTTTCCGTCGTCTGCCAGCGAAGTAAATGTCGATGTGTGGCTATGGATTCCGCCGCGGCCAGAGACAATATAAAAACCACGATTATAATTCGATAAATCGATACGCTGCGGGCAAAACTCCACAATCGCCCCAGCAGCCATGTCAGCACCATTAACAATCCCACAGACGGCAGATAGGCATACTTGTCCGATGCAATTACATTGGTAAAACCGATGACCCCCATTGTCGGAAATATCGCCACAAAGAAAAACAGCCAGCCGGTCAGAAACGCCCGTGTCCACAGCACAGACAACGCCAATGCCGCCAGCAGAATACAGGTTCCAATTATGCCGGCCAATACAACCGGGTCCGAAGCGCTCAGCGGGCTGGGAAAAGGATAGTGCGAAGATAATCCGACAGGCCATACAATTTTAGATAGGTAGAAAATAATGTTATGACAAAGAATCAGCGGAATTCGTCCAGGCCCATATTCACCCGGCATTCTTACGCCGGCTGCACGCCCCTGCGAGATGACCGTAATGAAAGCAAAAATAACCATAATAACCAGCAGCGGCAATTTCTCTGTCAGTGCCTTCTTATTCAGCCGCCGCAATGGCCAAAAATCCAGAAGAATCAGTAAAACAGGCAGAAATGTGACGGTCGGCTTGGACATCAGCGCCAAAACATACGCTGCCGCGACCCCAATGAAAAGTTTCCAATCCGCCTTTCGAGCGTAACGGACATAAAAAATCAGGCACCACAAAGCAAAAAATGACGCCAGCAGCGTCTTGCGCTCTCCTATCCAGGGAATCGGCTCGACGGTTAAAGGATGCACCCCGAACAACAGACCGACTATTACCGCAGGCCAAACCTCACCGAATAACATATACAAAAATAC
>CAYUIL010000069.1:0-10315 GCA_964444715.1 uncultured Pirellulales bacterium
GTGGTGGTTTTACCGCACAGCACATACGGCCAGGCGAATGGCTGGGAGGGCTACAAAATTTACGAGGAGGACGGCTTTGACTTGGTAGTAATATTTAATGTCTATGACACGTGGGCCTATCCCTACGATTTCACCTGGGGACGTGACGACGTCCCTATGCCCGACACGGACCAATACATATACGCTTATCAGATAATAATTAATGCAGACAGCGATAGCAATAATGTCGGGTTCTTCAGCGTGCTGAATCTTGACGGCAGCCAAGTCGATCAGGAACTGATGCACAACACCTGCTCTCAGGCAGCCAGCGCGTCAGATCCCGGCGTAATGCCTGACCCCAACGTCAGTGACTCTGATGCTCAGGGAACGTGGGAGTGGTCGCCTGGGGTCGGCTTCGTGGAGCCGGGCACACATTCATGGTTTTTGATTTTCAGCAGCGACCACGCTCCGGTTAAGGGAAGCTTTAAGGTCGAGCCCCCCGTCCCGGGCGAGTTTCCTATATCTCCAGAGCCGGGAACCGTTGCTTTGCTTGGTGTTGGTTCAGGTTTGTTAGTGACGGGGCGGCGAAAGAAACGCCAGGCGAGTTAGAACGCCTGGCACAAGCATTCTGGATGGGGGATGATGGGACACAGCAATTCAAAGTCGATGGGTTTTGCAGCAGTCGCTGTCGGCTGGGTAATTCTGTTGCTTTGTCTCGCCGGGCCTGGATATTGTGAGGAGGATGGGACCGCGCTGATGCTGGAGGTCTCTCCTGTCGACGGCGGAACGCTGAATCTTTCGCCGGGCGTGCATACCTATGACAGGGATGCCGAGGTGACCCTGACCGCTGTGCCAAAGTCCGGCTATCAGTTCGTTTACTGGCTGGGTAATGTGACCGACGCCACGACCAGCACCACCACTGTTTGTCTTGATACGCCGAAAATCGTTATTGCCGTATTCGAACGGTCCAAGTTTGCGTTTATCGAGGTTGAGGAAGGACCGCAGAGCTCGCTTGGTAGAGGTGGACTGAGGCGCTCCGCAGGGGATTATGCCCATGGCGGTATAAGCCCCGTTGCCGGCAGGCGACGATCGAAATGGCGTCCCCCGGCCCCGAAGCAACCGGAGGAGGAATTTCCTGTGCCGGAAGAAGGTAATGATTTTCCTGTTCCTGAGGAGGGTGCGGATTTCCCTGTGCCGGTCCCGGAACCGGCTACGATTGTATTCATATTTACCGGAATGCTCCCATTGGCAAAATGCAGGCGCAGACGGACCGAATTGGGGTAGTGCACTGCCAGACGCTATAATTTGATTTGTCCCCCTGTTTGCCGTTTTCGGTCCGGCAACCCGGAAAAGCCAGAAGGCCCAAACGCCTTCTGGCATTTTTTTGCTTTTTGCCGACCAGTCCCCCGCTCGCCGGGACTTTGCGACACGCCGGTTATGCCTTTCTGAAGACGGCGACAATGTTTTCGACCTCGACGACAAACAGTCGGTTGTCCCCCTCGAAGTCAACCGGTATGGCGCCCTTGGGATTAAACAGCACCTTGTCGTATTTTTGCAGAGGTATCTCCGGCGTATTCTCAATCTCGGCCGATATTGCCACGATTCTGCCGGTTATGGTTGGAATTTCGATATTGTCGGGCAGTCGAATGCCCCCTTTGGTTTGCCTTTTGTCCTCATCCTTGCGAATCAGCACGCGTTTGCCTATCGGCTCAACCGTCTCGAGCGGCTCTGTCTTGATTTGATTCTTACCGGCCATTGTTTGCATATCCCCGAAATATAACTCGTCCTGCATATTATACACACGGCAATGACGTTTGAGCAACTGTATTGAACAAACTGGAGGCGGCATCGAGCTGGTCAGGTGCTGTGGACGAGGTCGCAGCAGGCGGCGATGGAGCGGGTGAGGCCCGGTGATATCTGGTCGATGGATTTCAGCTCGTCGAAGGTGAATGGGCGTTGAGATGCGCGGTACAGCAGGACAAAGCCAAGCGAGCAGCCGTGGTGGTTGAGCGGCAGGCCGACCGCCGCTACTTTTTCGATACAGCGAGGGTTGCCCGCAAGCCCCATCCCCAGCATATCGTCGATGGTGCAGAGTCGGTTGGATTTGGCGATTTCATCGACCAGCTCGGTAGTGAAAAAGTTTTCGATGCGTCTGTCCTCCAGGTCAATCGGCTGGTCGCTCTCGAATATGTGCAGCTCGAAACTGTTGGGCTGAAGGAGAAAGAACGCGACATTGACGTCGCGAATTTGTTCTTTGATAAGATTGCCCGCAGTGGCAAGCAATTCATTGGGGTCGGTCAGCCCGGCGATTGCTTCGTAAAAGTTGGCGGCAAAACCAATGACTTTCAGGGCCTTTAAGAATTGCTTCTGGGCCGCTATAAGGTCGTTGCAGAGAATATCTATTTGCTTCGCCTGCTTTTTTCGCTCTTTGTTGAGCCGGGCAATCAGCAGACGTAATCTTTTATTATGTCTTTCGTCCTTCACCGCATCCTCGCGTCATAAGGGCCATATACCTGGTGCTGCTTCCTTTGGTAAAAATCGACCTTTACAAAGCTCGGCTTTAGAGACCGGCCGTCACATCGCGGACTGCCCCAGCCAGCCCTATAAATAACCAGCTATCAGTTTTGCAGCGGCTGCACCAGAGTTGCATCGTGTCAACCATACGGCGCCGGCTGACAGAGCCATTCGATTTTCGGACTTATTGTTCCTCTTAGTCAGGATAATCGGCCTGCTCGCCGGAGCCGCTTGTCAGTCGGTGGTTGTCAAAGCCGGCCGGAAATACTACGGGCTGCAGTCATATCCTGCAGCCCGAACATTGATGTCGTTCCTGAAAGAACGGACTTATATGGTGTGACAAAGTTACCCGGCAGAAAGCCCGTAGTTACGCGGTCTTGACCAGCGATTTGGCCTTCTTTGTATCTACAAGTAGCTCAACGTGACCACAGTCCAGACAGGTTAGTGCGCTTATCGGCGCTCCGGTTAAAAGGATCGCCATAAGGTTCGCCTGCTTGGGGCGGGAATAAATCTTGCCTGTTGACTGCAGGTGGCTCGGCTTGACGTTTGTGCCGCCGCATCTTAAGCACTTCATTTCGGTATGCATAATTCAACCCTTCATCTCTACTTACCATTTTGGTTTTCTGTTGCGACTCTGTAATCCCCATAATCGTCATAAAGGCAAACCGACTGCACAAGACCGGCTTTTCCGGCCAGGCGGCTGGAAACCGAGAAATCAGCGTTTTGGGCTCAAAATCGCCCCCGATAGGAGCACCTGCCGACCTTTTTAGCCCAAATCCGAAGTTCACAAGGGCCGCATTCGATGACAAAAAGCCGGCATTTGTGCCCCGTCGAACTGTGTTTTAGGACTTAATTCTCCACAGGCCATTTCGTAACTGTCATTCCCGCGGAAGCGGGAATCCAGTTTCACGCCGGATTGCACGCGCGAGGTCCACTTGCTGCCCGCCCTCCGACCTGTCCGGCGTAGCGCAAGCGAAGTCGGGAGGGTTAGCGAAGAAGGGTCATTCTGAACGAAGTGAAGCTTGCCCGCCGAAGCATACAATGCGAAGGCGGGAATCTATTAGATTTATTGCCGCAATGCATCCAAATAATATTTAGCCCCGCCATTTATGGCGGGGTTACTCTGGGGTCCAGTTGTTGTCGTCATTCCGTGCTTGACACGGAATCCAGAAATTTAGCCCCCCAATTTATTGGGGGGTTGCTCCCGCTATCTACTTCCTCGCACGTCATTATTTGACAAAATCTCCCATTTAAAATACAATTCTTTTCTGATAAACGATACCCGTGGGCCTTGTCCCACTCCCAGGTTACCCTGAGGTATTTGAATAATGGCGTTCGACCCCCCCCCATGCGAATCGCATTTATCCGATGTGCCGCGTCTTTCAAACCTTGCAAAGCTTTTTGGTAGGAGTATAATCTTAATCTATGATGCTTATATTGTGCATCCGGAGTAACTGATCTTCTTTTGCCATTTGGAGGGCTTGTTTATGCCAATTCTTGACGCAGTAATCCAGTGGGCCAACAGTGATTTGGAAGATTGGCAGGCTGTTGCTGTTAGAAGAATACTTTCCCAAGATAATCTTACAGAACGAGATATATCGGAACTTTTGCTTATGCTAAAGAGCAAACATGGGCTAACTCAAGTAACCGATGCGGTCCCAACTCCGGTCACATTAAAGGATACAGGTGTATCTGGGGCCGCCCGGAAGGCCGAACCGATTGTTCTCGAAGCCCTCGAGAATCTGTCAAATGTGAACGCCATACCCGATGGCTCAAGTCTGTCGTTCGGTACCCCTGGTTTAACGCTCATATATGGCCACAACGGTTCGGGCAAGTCCGGTTATGCCCGCGTTCTCAAAAAGGCGTGTAAAGCAAGAGATACTGGAGAGGCGATTCATCCCAACGTATTTCAATCACCTCCTTCTACTCGCCCGGCAAGTGCAACCTTTTCAATTTCAACCGGCAAAAGCAAGCATAAAATCGCTTGGGTAAACAATGCACAGAGTTCAGACATATTGAGCAATATTTGTGTCTTCGATTCAAAATGCTCGCGGATAATCGTAGATGATGAGAACGAGGTTGTTTACGAACCCTATGGTGGAGATGTTTTTCAGAAGTTGGTGCGGTTGATGCAGGAGCTACATAGGCGCCTTGAGCAAGAGAAACCAACACCGATTCCGCTCGCAGCCGGCGACATGCCCGCCGGTACAACTGCTGTCCAGTTCTTGGCAGAACTGAATGAGCGAACTGCAACCGCCGAGATTGATGCTGCAACAGAGTGGACGCAAGAAGACCAGCAAAAATTAGAGCGACTAACGCGAGACGTTGCCAAAGCGGATGCCGAGGCAGGGGACACAACTAAGCGGGTCTTGGCAATCCGCACCACGAAGGACCGGATTACCGAATTTGTCCGCAAGATCAAAGATATTGATTCCATGCTGTCTTCTGAGAAAGAGGCAATTTTGAGGCAACAGGTTAACGAACTACAAATCTGTAAGAAAGCTTTCCGTATCTCATCGCAGGAATCTTTCGACTTGGCAAGAGAGCCCCTCTCCGGAGTCGGTGAAAACGAATGGCAAGAATTGTACAAAGCCGCCAAAGAATATTCCGTCAAATTCGCCTATCAAGGAAAGGAGTTCCCGCAAACAAGTGAGGGCGATATATGTGTTCTATGTATGCAGCCCTTGTCTGAAGATGCCAAAAACCGCTTTCAGCGGTTTAAGGAATTTATGGAGCAGAGCGCAAAGCAAAAAATGGAAGCAGCTAAACAACAACTCATGGAAACCTTGAAAAGGCTGGAAGACATAGATTTCGGTATTGTCGACTCGTATAAAGATGCCATAACCGAGATAAGAAATAGAAATGGCAGTTGTGTGAGCCAAGTAAACGGCTACATTGAAAAAATGCTTGCCAGGAAAATGAGTATGGTCGCAATGGGAACAGGGCAATCGCTCGGCGAATTACCACCACCAGAGCAGTTCCCGGAACGTCAGATACAAACTATTGTCGAAGCCCTTGAGTCAGAAGCGCAAAGTCTCACAAAACTTTCCACGCCCGAATATTTGAACGCCTGTAAGCAACGGAAAACCGAGTTGGAAGCTCGTAAGAAACTCTCGGAGAGAAAGACTGAAATACTAACATACGTGGGAGCACTCAAGACCGCCAAAAAGTACGACAATGCCATTGGAGAAACTGACCATAGGGCCGTTACCAGAAAAGGCACAGAGATAAAATCTATAGCTCTCACCCCTTCTTTCGAAGTGTGTTTAAATACAGAATTTGCAAATCTCGACGTCACATTACCTTTGAAGCTGGTTCCCTGCGGCCGCGAAGGGGAGATGAAACATAAATTGAAACTCGACAATTGCCAACTACCCAGAAGAACGACCATCACAGAAATACTAAGCGAGGGAGAAGAACGAGTTGTCGCAATAGCAAGTTTTCTTGCCGAATTGAACGCTTGCGGTCATACGAATCCCATTGTTTTCGATGACCCGGTTTCCTCTTTAGACCACATCTGGCGAGAAAAAGTGGCGAAAAGACTCGTTGATGAAGCACGCCATCGTCAAGTGATTGTTTTTACTCACGATATCGTATTTGCAACCGACATCAAAAATGAGGCCGAATCTTGTGGGGTATTGCTTACGGAACGAAACGTTTGTTGCTGCGGACGCAATCCAGGTAGTGTAGAAACTGATATCCCATGGATAGCAAGGAACATTAAACAGCGGATAGCTACCTTGAAAAAGGAATTAAGTGCTGCCAAGACGGCTTATAGTACGAAAAAAGATTACGAATATGCCGACATGGTAAGGAGTTTATATGATCGGTTGCGTGCAACTTGCGAAAGAGCTGTCGAAGATATTGCTTTTGCTGGGACAGTACTCCGGCATCGCGACTACATTCCCATCAACCAAAATTTCAAAAGGGTGTTGGCTCTAGACGCACCTGCTTGCGATGTCCTCATCAAGCTCCATGACAAATGCAGTAATATTACCGATTCCCACGATCCCTCGCGCGGGCGAAACGCAATAGTGCCGAACCCCGATGACATTGCTGACGATATAAAAGCCCTTGAAGATTGGGTTGACACCGTCAGGGAAAAACAAAAGGCCTTCGCCTAACGACGAACTACGCCGTTGATAGTGTTCTCAAACAGTAACTCTCTCGAACTAATCTTCGGCCAAGGAATTGTCCCAAGCGTTCTGGCGTGGCCCACCAAACCAATTTATCCGCCGGAGCTTGCTTGCCTCGGCGACTCGTCCGGCGTAGCGCAAGCGAAGTCGGAAGCCATTTAGGCGAAGCCGGGAACTTCTTCTCCTCGGCTGAAAATCCACGTTCTCCGCGATTAATAAATCGACATTCGACAATCGCAAATCGAAAATTTAACTGCACGCTGCCTGCCTCGGCGTAGTTCCTTAACGGAGCCGGGTCCGCTATTTACAGGGAAGAGTTACCGTCACCGTCGTCCCTTTGCCTGGCTGGCTGGTTATGTCGAGCGTGCCGTTGTTTATCTCTATCAGTCGCTGCGCGTGCGCAAGGCCCATTCCCCGTTTCCTGCCGGCGGGTTTGTTCGAGAAGAACGGCTGCATCGCCTTGGCTAAGGTTTGCTCATCCATCCCCCGACCTGAATCGATGACGCGGATATTCACGGTTCGGCTCGAATTGTCGGCAGAGGCATTTATCGCTAAAGGCCCACCCTCTGGCTCGTATGATTCAAGCCCGTTGCAGAGGATGTTTGAAATGGCGCAGGCAATCTGGGCGGAGTCAACGAAGGCATTTGGGGTATCGGGCGGGACATCAATTTTAATATCGAGTCGGCTTACACCCTTTTTCTGACTGGCTAAGTCAGTCGCCTCATTAATAATTTGTCTTACGGCTGTTTCAGTCGGCCTCGGGTTTTCCGGCTTTGCATAGCTCATCAAATCATCAATGATTGCAGCTAATTCGCCGGCATTTTGCTGAATCTGCTCTAAAGTTCGTTTCTTGTCGGCGTCGGTTTCCGACTTGGCCAACAACTGTGCCCTCCCCCGTATAACCGACAGCGGATTGTTCAGCTCGTGCGCAGCCCCCGCCGCCATCTCCGCCATTGCCCCGGCATCTGTCCCCCGTCCTCTGCTTGCCTCGGCGAAGCGTAGCGAAGACGGGTCTTCTGCTTGCCCCGGCGCTTGCCCGCCGTAGGCGGGTAGCCCTTTGGCGAAGCCGGGTCCGGCCAGAATCTGCGCAAAACGCTCCGCGTACCATTGCTGACTGCCGATTGTCTCTAACATATCCAGGGCCATTCCCCCGAGTCGGGCCGCAGGTCCGAATCGCTCTGCCCCCGCGTCTTGCTGTCGCAAGACAGCAGTGGGGGCGGGATGTCGAAGCTCAAACACTATTACGCCCACTGTCCGGCCTGCCGCCTGAAGCGGGGCCAGCTTGGTGCGGGTCAGGTCGAACTCGACCTCGACCTGTTCGAGCAGCCAGTTGACGTAATCAGCAGCGTCCAAAACGGCGAACTTTTCACACACCGGCTCAGGAATTAAGGTCGCATCCTCCGGCACGTTGAAGACAACCGCCTTGGCCCTCGTCTGGTTCTTGTCCGCCGGCTTGTCCGCCGTAGTTTTAGCGAAGGCGGAAGTTCCAGCGAAGGCGGATTCGACAACGACTGCCTCGACGGCCTTTGCCCCGGTCTCACCAACAAGGTAAACGCAGACCGGCCCCGTCTGGTAAAACCTCTGCCAGCCGATGGCGAATTCCTCCGCCAGCTCGACCGCCGACATAGTCGAGTTAATCTTAGGCAGTAATTCCCTGACAAAATCGAAATGGCTGGCGCTGCTTTGCAGCCGATTGCCCTCGTCGAATAATTTCGCGCTTTCGGTGGCCAACTGGCCGGCCGTCGCTCGAAGGGCGTCGCAATACGCCCACCCGGGTCTGAGCAGGGTCAGCCCCGCAACCTCGCTTTTCTGCCGGACCAAATCCGGCAACTGCTGCTCGACCTGTTTTATCTGTTCTGCGGTCAACCCTAACGGCCCTGCGATTGCTTCAGGCGAAACCTCTGTATCATAACTGCCCGATTCGCCTATACCGGCTCGACGAACGATGCTATCGGCAAGCTCCACGACCGCGGCTATCCTCGCCTGGGGCATTGCCTGCGATATTGCCCCCGTCTGGCTGTGATGCAGCCAGATTCCCAGAATGACGTCGCTTGGCAGCCGCAGCTTCTGTGCAAATCGCTTTCCGAGGATTGTGTGGTCAAGGCCTAAATTCTCCTGCTCGACTCGGCAGAAGCTGGTTTTGCCCGCTCTGGCTTGTTCGAGCAGGGTATCAAAACTCTTCGGCATTGCCTCATCTAACAGAAATTTCCCTATATCGTGCAGCAGGCCTGCCATATACGCCGCTGGGCCTTCAAGAGTGGGCGACACGAGTTGTGCGAGTCGTTCAGCGCAGCAGGCAACTGCCACCGAGTGTCGGCTAAGCTCTTTTCTGAAATCTGACCTTGCGTCCTCTGCAAGACCGCCGCAGATTTTGGCTGACAAAACCGCGTCCCTAATTTCCCGCAGTGAAAGCCCCTCCATCACCTGCAACAGCCATCCGTCACATTGCTTGATGATAATTCCCTTGTTGTGGCAAAGTCGCAATACTAATGCCGTAAGAGCCGGGTCGGACTCGACTAACTCCGCCAGAGATGAAGGGGTGAGTTCCATCCGGCCAATCTGCGTGAAAAACCGGGCGGCCACCGCGGGCAGGATTGAAAGCGTTTCACACTGGCCGACCGCAAGCTCTACCCGCCGTCCGTCTGGCGGGTCGACCCTGCGGGCAGCAGTATTGTCCGGATTCTGTCCCGGCATACGACCCATCCTCACCTAATCTCAAGAGTATTGCAAATCCTGTTGATTAAGTCGTTTATATCGAACGGCTTTTTTACAAAATCCTGAGCGCCGGATTTGAGAAGCTGGTCTATCTCATCCTGCTTTATGACGCCGCTTACAATTATGATTCTGATATTCTCAAACTCGGGGTTTCTTCTGATGGTATGGCAGACCACGTTACCGTTGACATCCGGCAGCATATAATCGAGCAATATACAATCCGGTCTGAACCGCTGGGTTTGGATACCCGCTTCATAACCGCTGGCAGCCGTTTTGACCTCAAATCTGCCGTCCCGCGACAGCACTTCCACTAACAAATCGACGATTTCAGTATCATCATCGACGACCAAAACCTTCTTTTTGCCCGACTCCAGCCCTTCCAGAGGGATACCATTGTCCCTCATAAACTTCATTAAGCTGTCGCGGGGTATCCTCCTGAAACGCGAGCCGGGTACGCGAAATCCCTCCAGCCGGCCGGAATCAAAGCACCGGATTATCGTTTGCTGGCTTACCCTGCAAATCTCCGCAGCTTCCCCTGTTGTGAACAGCTCCTTCATAATCACACTCTCCTCTTCTTAATATGCTGTTTCCTTACAGGTCTATCCAAATTGCCTTGTTGCCCCAATTTAACTGGCAGACTATACTTTTGTCAAGCATAAAAAAAAAATATATTCCTCTCGCCCATTTTAGGTCAAAAGCTGCGTTTTTTTCGGTAGCAATGCTGAAAACAGCCAATTTCAGCCGCCGTTGGCACCCGTTGCCCCTGCGTCTTGCTGTAGCGGCAGGAGCAAAACGGCGGGGGCCAGTCCTGACTGCCCTGATAAGGTTACTATTATAGGACGTTAAGGCATTGGAATTGGAATCAGCAAAAAGCTGAAGAACCTGACAGGAATTGCGACCGCAGACCGGTCTGTAGAGACCTGCATTGGCCCAGCCCAGACATAGTCAGGGTCTTGTTCAGTGGCAACTTC
>CAYUIL010000070.1:0-10045 GCA_964444715.1 uncultured Pirellulales bacterium
AACTCCCTCGCCTGTGTCATCCCAAAGCGTTTTTTGCAGCCGCTCACCCAGGCCAGAAACCCCGTCCTGAAAAGCCCCTGAAAATCAAAGACAAGGTCAAACCCCCCGCCTCGCAGCCGACGCAACAGTCGCAACAAATCCACAAACGCCATCGGGCTATACCAGCTTTTGCCCAATAGCCGACGGTCAAAAAGAATAACCTCATCCAAATCCGGATGTCCCCGCAATAGCTCTGCATACTCCGGCCGCACCAGCCACGATATCTTCGCCCGCGGAAAACCCCTCCTCACCGCCGCAAGCGCCGGCAGTGCAAGAACTATGTCCCCCAGTGAGCTCGGCTTGATAATCAGGATGTTCCTCGGCTCATCGCTCATAACTCTGCGACTTGATTGCCCTGCTTGTGGCGATGCTTGGCCTGTGCCCTTCGGATAAGCTCACGTAAAAGCTCTCTGCGATGTTCAGCAGGTACCCCGGCTTTTTCGCAGTAAGTCCTGAACATTCGCAGGTAATCCGTCCGCCAAACTCCGGCCAGAGCCATAACCGACGCCGCCAACTGCCACAACGCCCGCATCTGGCAACTCTTGCGACTGACAGAATACTGTTTTATGCCGTCCATATCCGTAAGCACCGGCCGATACTCATTGGCGCTGTGCCCGGACACGATAAAATTCGTCGCCTTTGCGTCCCTGTGCCATAGACCCTTTTTGTCCAGCACCGCAAAAATCTCCGCTATCTGCTCCGAAAGATGACTCATTATCCAATATCGCTCTTTTTTGTCCCGCGGCAGATTCTTTAGAAAATCATAAAGATTAACACCGTCGATGTATTCGCTGATATATATGCTCTGCTCACAACCCAAAAATCTCCTGCGATACACCGCCGCCAATGGCGCCGCCACGGGCAGGCCATACTGGCTTGTCCTGACCGCCGCGATAAAGTTCCGCATCGCTCGCGGCGGCCCTAACGACCGCAAATACCCCCGCACCCCCCGGCCGCGCAGATGTCGCGTCAGCACTGCTTTCACCCCCCTGCCCCCGATGGCTAAATACTTAATCATAACAACATTACAACCATCGCTCTTTAGCGTCCGTTCCGCACCGTCGAGTATCGCTTCCGGCTCAGCTAACAGCGCCAGCCAATCCGATTTCGAAAACCGCTCTCTGCCCGCGGCGCGGACCGCCACCCATCCACGCCACCCGCCGGCCATCTGCACTTCCGATATCTCGACTAACCTTCTCAAAAGGCCTTCTATGTCGCTCATACCAACCCATTTTATACCGGCGCCATCGTTTCGGCAATTGATTAAATGCCGAAATGAAAAGCCCCCAGGTTTATCCTGGGGGGTTTTATTTGTCATTCCCGCGAAAGCGGGAATCCAGTCTTTTACAAACTTGAATCATACTCATCATTAAATTATCATCAACCCGAACGCTATGAATAAAAAAGGCAAATATGTTTACGACTGGCCCAGGCCTATGGTGACGGTGGATGCCGTCGTTTTCGCCGTCAGCGAAGGTCTAATCAAGCTGCTGCTGATTAAGCGGAAAAATGAGCCGTTCAAAGGTCAGTGGGCAATACCCGGCGGCTTCATCGGCATCGACGAAGAGCTTGACGTTGCCGCTGCCAGAGAGCTGGCTGAGGAAACCGGACTAACGGGGATTGCGCTCGAGCAAATGCACACCTTCGGCAAACCAGGCCGCGACCCAAGAGGCAGGCAAATCACCATCGTTTATATGGGAGTCATCACCGAAGGCCTTGACCGAATAAAAGCCGGCGACGACGCCCAGCAGGCACAGTGGTTCAATATCGAAAACCTCCCCGCCGATATGGCCTTCGACCACAACACCGTCGCAAAATTCGCCGTTGACAAATTAAAAATAGAAAATAATAAATGATAAATAATAAATCATCAATGCCCAAGCTGCTCATTGAATGTTCGTAACCGTATATCAATTGCGCCCAACGCCCATTCAATATAGTGCGGCTTGTGCGCCGGCTGATGGTGACGCTCGTTCATCAGCCCCTCCCGGACCGCCTGCAAAAAACTTTTTATCGCCTTCGGACTAATCTCCGCCGGATTGGCAGACCACGCCTTCAACTCCTCATATTCACGCCTCAGCTTCGCACTCTTTTTCAACTGCTCCGCCGTGAGATAATCGCCGGGATTATACGCTAACTGCAAACCCTTGAGGCACATAATCAGCGGCTCATAATTGGCCCGGCTCTCCAGCCGAATGAACTTATACTGCTGCACGTGTGTTGTAGCCGACAAAGGTGTTTTGTCCCCCACTTCCCCGGCCCCGACGAACCACCGCCGCTCGCTGGTCCTCGCAAAAACAAGCTCTTCCCCGCCCTCCTGCCGCGTAATCTCATCGTGACCCATCCGCGAAACCCATAACCTCCCCATCTTGTTCACTTCAGTCCCACCCCCTAAAACCAGCAGGCACTTCACAAAACCCAAAGGCAGCACCTTCTGTTTGCCTATTTGAATTTTGCGCAACTGGAATGACAGGTGCAAGCTGTGTGGGCGAACGTTGTAAAACTCCGTGGTCTCGTTTATCAGTTGACTCAACAGCCACGGACACGCCGTCGCAGGCCTCGACAGCTCAAGCGCCACGTTCAGCCGGCCAGGCGCAAGCTCCAGAAATCCCTGGCGTCTCACCCTGTCTGTTGACCCGCTGTTATCGTCGATATACCCGCCTAACTTCCACGTTAAAACGTCTAACTGGAAATCGCAAAAATATCGGAAGCAGTCATATACCGGGTCTTCTTTCTCAGCAGGCGCCGCATCCGGCTCCACCACCGCCGCCCCAACGTTGCTCATCTCCACCTCGCAGCCCAACGGCACAAGCCCCGGATGAAAATTCGACCGTATCGAATTCAATTGCGCCTCAACAACCCTCGCGTCAAACAAGCTCCTCGCCGCACGCACCGCGTATTTCACGTAATCTATCAGGTCGTGCTTCTCGTATGGCATCGCCCCCACGCACTGCTTCATAATCATCTCCACGGATGAGCTGTTGTTATTGATTATCTGCAGCGCTATAAGTAAGCTCACCAATCGCTTGAAATACCGCTCCGACGAACGTATATGCTCAAGCTCAAAACGGAAGTTCGCCCGAATCCGCTCATCAAGCTGATTCAGCAGCACCTGCTTGACGACCATTGCAAGATAATTATTGATGTATTTTCCCGCCTGTTCATCGCCATAAAGATGCCTGATGCTCGGCCTCGGGCGGTCAAGCTCATGAGCAAGGAAATAATCGCTCACGGCGTCGCTCCTGTAATGCGTTATCACCAAATCACGTTCCGTTGTCGCCAGAAGCTCACGCTCGGCCAACCGCTCCAGCTCCGCATCGACGCTTTTGTCGCCGGGCCTTGTCCGCTTCTTCAAAAACCTCTCTATTCTCTTCCGCAGCCAAAGCTCGTGTATCAAATTAACGTGGAACCGGTCGCCGAAGTGCTTCCTCATCGCCTCATGGCTTACCAAATACGCCTGCGCCGAAACGTGCCCGCCGGCTGTGGTAACGCGGACCGTCTCCCTCTCGTATCGCTTACCTTCGTATTTGTCTATCTCAGTCATCGCCCCCGACGGCACGTCATAAACCACCAGTCCCTCTATTCTGGCTCCTGCCGACGCAACCGCGTAAAAATAAACGTTGTCGGGACTCACCTTTTTGTGACCCGGCAGAAAAGCCGGCTCCGCCAATAGCGTCTGAGCGTCCACCTTACCTGGTTTGCGCGTCCAGCTCAGTCCGCACACCGACTCGAATATCCCCGCGTCTCTCAATGACCCGTATATGAACAAATTTACTTTTTTCTCACTTTTACCCATTTTGCTTCTCGAAGCGAAGCGGAAATCCCGGAACGTCGTTATCCGGGATCCAACGTCATTGCGAGGCCGTAGGCCGAAGCAATCTCAATCCGAAATCCGCAATTCTTTTTTGCCTTTTAACTTTTTACTTTTAACTTTCCTTCGTGTCTTTGTGTCTTCGTGGCAAAAAAACTATTCTCCCCTCCGTATCCGGTTATACAGCGAGAACAGTTCCTTGAACGCTCGCAGAATCACCTTCAGCTTTGCCCCCGTCTGCGAGCCCGCGGTCCGCGGATAATGATGGACGCCCGCCTGGGTAATCCTGTACCCGCTGCGCGTCGCCCTTGCTAAAATCTCCGCGCTAATCAGCGCCCCGCCGCTCGACATCTTGATATGGTCGAAAATTTCTCTTCTGAACAGCTTAAATGCGCAATCTATGTCGCGGATGTTCATACCGAACAATAAATTTACCAGCCGCGTCCAAAGCCACCCGTTCAGCTTTCGTATAAACGGGTCTTGTCGATTCAGCCGATACCCGCACACAATATCATATTTACTCGTGTCGCGGGCATCTTGCCCGCGCTTTTCCGTGTCGCGAGCATCTTGCCCGCGCTTTTCCGTGTCGCGAGCATCTTGCCCGTGCTTTTCCGTGTCGCGAGCATCTTGCCCGTGCTTTTCCGTGTCGCGGGCATCTTGCCCGCGAGTCTTGTCCTCTGTGGCTAAAAATCTCTGTGGCTCTAATATCTCCAGCAGCTTCTTTATTTCCCCAATATCGAATTGACCGTCGCCATCCGTAAAAAATACTAATCTCTTCGTCGCCGTCCGAAACCCCGATTGTAGCGCCCCCCCGTATCCGCGATTCGGCCGATGATGCACGACACGGATATGCCCGTCCCCCTTGGCCAGCTCATCTGCTATTTGTCCCGTCCGGTCTTTGCTGCCGTCATCGACGATGATGATTTCATAATCCGCCCCCATCCCTTCCAGCATTTCCTTCGCCCGCCCAACAACTCTGCCGACATTCTCCTCCTCGTTATAACAGGGGAAAAATACGCTAATCGAAACCGCACTTCGCCCCATCATACCATTCCCTGGCTTTCCATTTTCGACCATATTCTCACGTTCATATAAAAATCGCCGTGCCTTGCTCGGCCTTCATTGTAATATTTAGCCCCGACACTCGTGTCGGGGTTATTCTTGTTTGTCATTCCCGCGCAAGGTTGTCACCCCTGCGAAAGCAGGGGCGGGAATCCAGTTCTTGTCATTGCGAGGCCGTCGGCCGTGGCAATCTCATTCAACGCAAAACCCTGCCCCTGCAAGCTGTAGGCAGGAGTCAACACTTAAAACCCAAAACTTGTTATTCCATCTTCTGTCTCCTGCCCTCCGTAGCCCTTGGCGAAGGAGGGTCTGCATTCTTTATTCTGTCTTCTGTCCTCCGTCATCTGCTCGCCTCGGCGTAGCCGAAGGCGAAGCCGGGTCTTCCGTCTTCCGTCACTAAATCATAAATTGATGCTAAGCGTCATCCCCGCCTGTCCTCGACTGTTGCTTCCTCGGTTCCGCTGTCGGGGGACTGCTACTCACTTGGTGAACAGCAGGAGACTCATTCCGCGTCCCAAAATCATAATTCAGCAATCATAAATCAAAAATGAATACAGTGTTAATCAGTGTCTGAACTCCTTTTGCTTCCCTGCCGCTTGTATGCCTCGAGGTTCCTCTCGAAGCGTTCTACAAGCTCTTTAACTTCCTTCGGCCCACTCCCCATTTCCCTTTTGCCTTTTTACTTTTCCCTTTTGACTTGTGCTCTTGTGCTCTTTTGTGCCTTCCTGCCCCGGCAAGCCGTAAGCCGGGGTGTGTGTAAATCCGCCTGCCCGGCGTAGCTTTAGCGAAGCGGGGTGTTAATCCGTGGTTCCTTCCACGCTAACCTACCACGTCTTATCTCGCAGGTCGTTCATAATCTCTGTCAGCTCGACCCTCTCCTGCTCATATTGCTCCAAAAGCTCTTTGTTGTTCTCTTGCGCTGCAATGGGTCGAAGATACTCGATAGCCACAAGGGCCGCTACAACCCTGTGATGATAGCCCCCCCGGCTAAGATACCTCGCCTTGTTGGCTAAAAAATCATCCATAACCCCTTTCAAAAACTCCCCAACCTTCGGCCTAAGCGCAGGATAGCGGTCATAGAATACCTGCACCATTTGCACTGGAATACGCGATGGACTTTCCTCAAAGCATTTAATCGCACAGTCCAGCCCCCTCGTAAAAATCTCAGGAGTTTGGCCAAACATAAGCGCATTGTGCGCTATCATAATATCGCGATAACACTCCGCGGGATATTGCGTGCTGCCGTCCTCAATGCCTAAAAATAGCTCCCTGCCTCGGGGCTTCGTTATATCAACATACAGCTTCTGCTTGTCGTCCATAAACACCAGCCGCCAGTCGGGGCTGTACTCAAGCCCCTTGACAAATGGCGAATCAAACTGATTGGCGGGCATAAGCACCACCCACACGTTATGCCGCTTCAATTGTTCATTCAGCCACGCACCTACCTGTGTGTACTCCTCGGGCCCAAAACTTTGCTTCCTCAGTTTCATCCGCTGCACAATCTCTCCCCCGAACATCATCTCCGACCAGAGCATATAAGCATCATAGTTGTATGCCGCTTGGGCCCTGCCGTCCATAAAAAGCCGCAGCGGCGTCCGCCCCGTCCTCGGGTCAGGGTCCTGTCCCCACGCAATAAAACCGCCTTCCGTCCAGTAGTTGAACATTTTGCCTTCAAGCCTGTTCAATCTGATAAATCCGCACACCTCGAACGGCTTGGCGTGAGACGCCGTCATTCTCATGAAAACCGACGTAAGCTTGTCTTCCGTAGGCCACGGGTCCAGATATATCCGCTTGAACTTCAAGCCCCAATACACACCCAGCCCCCCGACCACCACCACCGCAGTCGCCAAAAGCCACCTCTGCAATGCACGCGACATCGGCGACGCCGCTAATTGCCCGTGCCTCCGGAAATTCCACGCCGCCGACACCGTTTGCAAAATCTGCTGGATAAGCAGCGCTATTACGGGGCACGTAACGTATGCCGCTATCGTTATGAACCGCCGGGACCGAAACGCCATATATACCGTCAGCGCCGCAATAGTAATCAACACCAGGTCTATCCTCGGCAACTGATACGCCTGCCCTTCCACCGACCCAGCCCCCTGCCGACGCTCGCCTGCGCCAAACACTTGTTTCACATACGGCGCCAGCACCCACACCAGAATGCACAATGCGCTGATTCCATAAAGCACGCCGAACAGATAGGTATAATTGAGATCTAAGTTCGCCTCGCAGGCCGGCCCCCATATCCGACGCAATCCCCAGAACTGCCCCACATGCCAAATCGGCTGCGTGAACTTGAACGGATTCACTTGCCACGCCGCAAGGATTAACCCCCCCACTGCCGCTGCCAGCACAAATAATATATTCAGCATTGAATATTTTGGCTTTTTCGATAATTGCGACCCGATGGCATACATCACAACGTAGCACGGTATTGTAATGAACGGAAATATATACGTGCCGGTGTAGCCCTTTGTCTTGTCCGCCGTATATAGCGCAAACAGCGCAAACGGCGCAACCGCATAAATAAAGTGCATGTTTACGAACACCGCCGCCCACAGTATTCCCACAAATAAGCCGCACAATAAAAACCCCGCCAAACTCACATCTACCAGGGAAAACGAAATCATCGCCGCCCAGCAAATAAACACCGCTGCCGCAAATCCCAAAATTCTTGCCTTAATATCAAATCGCCTCTGCTGGCTCTCCAGCTCCGTCTTCGGCCCCTTGAGCAGCTTCGGAACCAACAGCCGGCTGAACAGGTATAACACCATCATCCCCGCGCCCACTATCATCATCACCATAAACGGAAATGCCGTCCCCACCGGATTGTCCCACCGAAACGCCGGCCACCACTCATGAACGTTTCGCCAGCCCTCGGCGTTTTCACTGATGCTGATTTGAAACGTGTGTGTCAGGTTCGTCAGGTGAAACGGATTAAAGAGAATCGACGCCACAAACGCAGCCGCCCCGGCGCCAACAGTATGCCATAACGCCGCGGGCGTTGTCGCTACCAGCCGGTCCTTCAGCAGCGTTACTATCAGCCCCGACGCAATGGCGGCAAGGACTGCGATAACAAAGGAAGTGCGACAGTTGCTTACATATTCCATTGCCGACGGCATTATCGTGGGCAGCTCCGGGAACAGCCGGGCCAACAACGCAAAAAACACAATGCACAACGAAACGATATGGTAGCCGTAGAAAAACGGCGGCTGTACCGACCTCATCCGCAAAAGCACGATACTGCCCACTATCAGCAGAGCCACAAGAACAAGCAGCTTGTCCTGCGTCGGCGATATGGCAGTGAACGGCTCGTGACTCGTGTACTTATATATCACCATATAAAGCGCAAGCCACGTCAAAATGCTGTGCAGCGACACCGTCGCCCTTCTTGAAAGTATCGTCAACAGCCGAAGCACGACAAGCGGCGCCATCATCATAAATACGTAAATATATCCGCCGTGAAGGTTGGCCCAGAAAGCCGTCGCCGGCACTAACAACCAGATGTAAAGATGATTGCGATAAGTCGCCAGCACGACGGTAAGTATAAATACAGCAACAAGAAGATTGGAAAATCCCGCGGGCCTGACATCGAGAAACGACCGGCTTATGAACATCGACGCACACGCAAACGTCGCGGACAACGCCGGGTTAACGCCCAGCACCCGCCCCGTGTAATAAACACAAATCACGGTCAGGATGTATATCGTAAATTTCCAGTAAACAAGCGTATTGAAACACCAGTCCTTGTCGTCCGCAAAAGGCGAGTAATGCGCCAGCCAGTAGAATATCACGTGCGTCAGCCAGTTCTGATTGACCCAGCCCGTCGGATGCCAGAACTTGACGGTATTGAGACCAACCTTATCGGTTATCCGTTGCGCCCACTTCGGCCAGCCCTTTACCTCTTCCGGCGTAGGGCCTTGTCTGTGCGAGTTTGCGCTGAACGGCTCATTGGTATCGACGCCGTGATTGATGAAGTGCCGGCCGCAGGCAAGCGCCACCCACGTGTCGCCCGCCCCGACCATATGTGTGCTGGCGTGAAGGGCAAAAAGCATCATCGCTATCCAGCCGACGACAACCGGCCAGCCCGCCAGCGCTCGCTTGTTACTCTGCAATAAGTCCGCCATAAACTCCTTTCCCTTTTTTTACCACGAAGACCCCAAGGCACTAAAAATTTACTTTTTAACTGTCTTAGTGTCTTTGCGCCTTAGTGGTTAAGTTCATAAAAGCATAATACGGCTTATCTTATATATCGTCAAGAACGGCTGTTGTCCGTAACCGGCCTAACGACTTTAACCACGAAGACACAAAAGGATTGGGGATTAGCGGGACAGGGATTTGAGGTCGTCATAGAATTGGAGGATGCGAGTAGTAGTGTTCGAGCCGGCGAGGAGGTCGGAGGATTCGTCGCGAAGGCCGGCGAAGGTAGTAAGGATGTATTCAACGTCATTGCGTTCAATGCCGTAAAGCAGGAAATATGCGGCGTCGAGTTCGGCCATAAGGTCAAGGCGTTCCGCGGGGTCCCATTTATGAACGGTTGGTTTGAAACCCGCGGCCTCGGCCAGAGGATTCATATCGTTGCTTGTGCAGGTCAGTTTCAAAACACGGTCGGAAATCCATTTTTCAAGCGTTAGCTTTTTGTTCCACGGGCATTTTTGAGAATAGAAATCCGGCGGAAACATCGGCAGTTGTTCTACGATGAAGTAATTGAGGTGGACGCCGCCGACTTTTTGACGAGCAGCGAAATCCATCGCAAGAGAATTCAGGTTAGACAGCAAGCAACAAGTTTTTCTAAGGTTTATGATAGGTTCAAGCAATATAAAAGGGGCGGAATTCAACGCTGCAACGTGAGGGACAAAAGCAGCAATCATAGTTCGCTGGTTAGTAGAACTGGTAACGTCCTTATATGAAATGTAAGCCGGTTGGATGTTTTTATCGAGAGAACGGTCAACTTTGGCCTCATCAACCCACCACCCGGGTTCGACGACAAACTCTGGGTTCTGGTGTTGAACAATGGATGTTGATTCCGGTTGTCTCTGGCGCATCCAGTTTGATTCATCTATGATGACGCTTGCAGCGCGGTGGTCGAACATCTGAACCATTTTTGCTTCGTAGAGAGGCAGGAATATC
>CAYUIL010000071.1:0-10043 GCA_964444715.1 uncultured Pirellulales bacterium
GCCATGTTGGATATGGAGATGTAAACGCCTACAACTGGCAAACGTCACCCGATCCGCTGCAAGGTCAGTGGAAATCGCCAGTTGATGTGACCATTGGTGGCGGTTCTGACAGAGTCCCTCTTGGTCCGGGTGAGGCTTATCTCGATAACTTCAAAATCATTAGCGCAGAGCTTCTTGGCTGGCCACCAGCAACTGACCTTGACGGCGACGGCTTCATCGGTTTGGGTGATATTGGAATGATGTATGAACATTGGCTTGCTGACCCAAATACGGACCCAAATATGGAAGGTGATATCAACAAAGACGAAATTGTAAATTTCCTGGATTTTGCTGAACTTGCCCTCGCATGGTAATTTCTGTAGTATTCAGGAACTTAAAGGAAGTGCTGTAACAGTAAAATCATAGAAACAGGAGCTGAGGCCGCTTTCTAATTCAGAGCCCGATTTATCTCATTTCTGCTGACGCCGAACATCGCCGCCGCAACCTACCAACTATCAGGACATCGCCGGCTTCGAATATGATGACAACGGCAACCGTTCCTCATTAAAATATTACCGCCAAGGCACGAAGAACGGCAATAAAACTTCGGTTGCTTACTCTTATAACCGTGATAACCTCCTGACCGGCTTTGCGACTATCGGCGGGCCGACATTTACTTTCGACGCATCAGGTGTGTGCGATAAATTCTTAATCCTCTACCCTAAATCCGCTCCATAAAAAAACGAGATTTTTTCAACCGGGGAACCGCTATGGATTAAAAGACTTCCTGCCCTCGCACGAATTTATTTTGATTTTTCTCTGCGGTCCCGGCGTTCCCAGCGGTAAAATGTTGTGTCTTATGGCCAAAAAGACAGTCAAGAAGTTTAACCCGCCAGACAAAAGGCGGGTAAACCCACCAGATAAAAGGCGGGTAAAGGTTGATAGAAAAGAGGCGGCACAGCGCGTTGGGAAGATACTGCCAATTCTGAAAAAGCTTTATCCTGATGCGACAACGGCGCTGCGATTCGGCAATCCGCTGGAGCTGCTGATTGCGACGATACTTTCGGCCCAGTGCACCGATGCACGAGTGAATATGGTAACGCCGGGCTTGTTCGCCAAATACAAATCCGCACAGGATTGGGCCAAAGCGAACCTCGAGAAAATCGAAAATGACATACGCAGCACTGGTTTTTATCACAACAAGGCCTTGAGCATTAAAGGGGCGGCTCAAGCAATAATTGAAAAATATGGGGGCCGCGTGCCGGATACGATGGAAAAGCTCGTGACGCTGCCCGGCGTGGGCAGGAAGACGGCGAATTGCGTCCTGGGTAATGCTTATGGGCAGCCGGCCATAATGTGCGACACACACGTGATTCGGCTCAGTCGCCGATTGTGGTTGTCGGAAAACAGCGACCCGGTAAAGCTGGAGTTCGATTTGGCCGAAATAGTCCCTAAGAAGGACTGGACCGTGTTCGGTCATACACTAATTCTGCACGGCCGAAATATATGTCAGGCACGAAAGCCGGATTGTAAAAGCTGTGCGATATCGAAATACTGTCCTTCGGCGAACAACCCGGCCCTGTGGTAAGCAACAGGACACAGCCGCTGAAGACAAGGGAATTTTGAAGGAGTATTTCACGTGATGCCAAATACAACGAGTCAGCCGGTCGAGGACCTGTGGCGTATATTTCGGATAATGTCCGAATTTGTGGAGGGTTTCCAGGAATTGTCCACCGTCGGCCCGGCCGTTTCGATTTTCGGCTCCGCCAGAATAGACCGCGAACATAAGTATTACAAGCTCGCTCAAAAAACCGCCTACGAGGTGGCAAAGGAGGGATTCGCCGTTATAACGGGCGGCGGAGGAGGGGTAATGGAGGCGGCCAACAAGGGGGCGGTGGCGGCGGGAGGAAAGAGCGTCGGGCTGAATATCGAGCTTCCCAAAGAGCAGATTCCGAATGAGTATCAGAACATGTCGCTGCAGTTCAGGTACTTTTTCTGCCGGAAAGTAATGTTTTTGAAATACGCGCACGGATTTATAGTTTTTCCCGGCGGCTACGGCACGATGGACGAGTTCTTCGAGTCAGCGGTGCTGATTCAGACCCTTCGGCAGGTCTCCTTCCCCGTGATACTTATGTGCAGCGAATACTGGCAGGGCCTCATTGACTGGATGAAGGAAAAGATGCTCAAAGAATGTGACTTCATAGCCGAAAAGGACCTGCACGTCTTTTCGCTCGTCGATGAACCGCAGGCCGCCGTCAAAATCATAACCGACTTCAGAGATGCCCAGGGCCAGGCCGGCCTGCAACTGCCAGGCGGAATGAGAACGGGATAGAAACATCATTGCAGCGGCATTTTTTCACTTGTCTCGGCAAGATGTCTCAGCAGGTAATTTTTCTCCGGGCCGCCTAAATGCTCCCACGGTAAAATCTCGTCCACTGCAAACTGCCTTTTCGCAGCGGTATCGAGATTCATACCGAATTTCTCGAAGGCATTCTCCCAGATTTCGGGCTTGAAGGATTCGCTCCACAAGTCAAATTTTGCGCCGTTTCTCCAGGCATATTCAATAACATCGCTGAGACGTCTGTCGCCGCGTCCTATTGCTGATTCGAGCAGCGATTGTTCGATATCGTGAAATTTGAACTGCAAAAACCTTGCGCCGAGCTTCTTTTTTTCATCGAGGATTAACCATTTTGCCTGTTCGAAATAGTCCCTCGGTTTTTGCGCCAGCCAGCCGAACGGGGTATGGGGTTTTGGGACGAGCCAGGATACGGTGATATTGATTTGGGCCGGTCTGCCGTCAATTTGTCTGCGGAGCTGAGCTAATTGTGATGAGAGGTGCACGATTTGCTTTATGTCGTCTTCTGTTTCGCCCGGCAATCCCGTCATAAAGTACAGTTTGATTTTTTGCCAGCCGGCTTGGTAGGCGGCCAGCGCGGCGGCGAGGAGGTCTTCGTCCTTGAGGGGTTTATTGATGATTTGTCGCAATTTCTCCGATGCGGCCTCAACCGCAATGGTCAGGCCGCTTTTACGCACCCCCTTTACCAGTTTGGGCAGCAGTTTCAATTGCTGGTCAACTCGCAAGCTGGGCAAAGAAAGGCCGACGTATTTGTCGCGGAAATAATTATGAAGCCGGTCGATAAGGTCTTCGAGGCCTGGGTAGTCGGCGGTGGACAAGCTCAGCAAACTTATCGTATCGAAGCCGGTTGACTCGTAACAGGCCTTTGCCATCTCGAAAATTTTGTCGATGCTGCGATAGTGGACTGGTCTTCTGCAGAAGCTCGCCTGGCAGAATCTGCACCGGCCAGGGCAGCCCCGCATAATCTCGATACTGACTCGCTCGTGGACGGCCTCGGCGAAGGGCACTATCGGCCTTGTGGGCGAGGGTGCGTTATCGAGGTCATCAACGACGGCGTTATTGAACCGCGTCGGCAAATTCGGGTGCAGGGCAGTGAAGGATTTGATTTTGCCGCTTTCGTATTCAAACTTGTAAAGTGAGGGAACATAAACCCAGTCAAACTTTTTCGCGGCGGCAAGCAGGGTGTCTCTTTTCTGTGCACCGTTCTTTTTCAGGGCGATAATCAGCCGGGCCAAATCAACGACGGCGTTTTCCGCCTCACCGAGGATAAAAAGGTCGATGAAATCAGCCACCGGCTCACAGCAGTTGGCCATCCCGCCGCCCGCAACAACCAGTGGGTCGGTTTCGCTTCGGTCCGAGCTGCGAATGGCCAGGCCGGCAAGGTCTAACATATTGAGCACGTTTGTGTAGCACAATTCGTTGGTCAAGCTGAAGCCGAGGACGTCAAAACTGTTTACTGCCGCCCTGGATTCGAGCGAAAAAAGCCGGATTTCATTTCGGCGAAGGATTTGCTCGGCGTCGAGCCAGGGTGCGAAGACCCGCTCGGCGGCCACGTCGTCCATTTTGTTGAGAATATCGTAAATGATGGCCAAGCCAGTATAGCTCATACCTATCTCGTATGTATCAGGAAAGCACAATGCCACTTTAAGGGAGCAGTTGTGCAGGTCCTTTTTGATTTGATTTATCTCGCCGCCGATGTATCGGCTGGGCCTGCGAACAAAGGGCAAAAAGTCGCGGTCGATTCGTGCAGCCAGTATTGTCGGTTCTCTTTTGTTCACGCTCGTATTATAGCGTATAATCACTTTATAGCAGATAGCGTTTAGGATTTGGGCGATGTGATGCTTACGAGTGAAAGCAGACAGCGAGTTTGGCTTGGCATTGTTGTCGGGATATGTCTGATTGCAGCGGTTTACTTTATTAGTAAGCTCCCCGGCCGTCCTGTCGAAGTTGACGGCGGCTACCGCGAGATTATGGGGACATTTGCCAGAATCATCGCGGTTGCAAAACACGAACGTCAGGCCGGACGCTGCATCGAGGCGGGATTTAACGAATTGAGGCGAATCGATGCGATGATGAGCGATTACAAAAAGGATTCGGAGCTTAGCAAGGTCAACCGCGAGGCGTTTGCAAATCCCGTGAAGGTAACACCGGAGCTTTTTGAAATACTTCAAAAAAGTGGTGAGTTCAGCCGGCTCTCAAACGGGGCGTTTGATATCACAGTCGGGCCTTTGGTTGACCTCTGGCATAAGGCGGGCGAGGCGAATTCGCCGCCCGATGAAAGCGCCATTGCTGCGACCAGAGCGCGCGTCGGGTACGAAAAGCTGATACTGGATGCCAATGAGCAAACTGTGAGATTCGTGGCCGAGGGGATGCGTCTGGATTTGGGCGGGATAGGAAAGGGCTACGCCGTCGATAAGGCCATCGAGGCGATGCAGCGGTGCGGGGCCATCGGCGGTATGGTCGATTCGGGCGGAAATATACGCTGCTTCGGCAAACCGTTGGGAAAAGATGCCTGGGCCGTCGGCGTACAGGATCCAAAAGCTGCCGACAGCGACACCGAGGCGGCATTCGAAGGTCTAATCCCCGGAGAGTACCTGCTGGTCTTGAGGTTGAAAGACGTTGCCGTTGCGACCAGCGGCGACTACAGACGGTTTGTGACCATTGGCGGCAAAAGGGTCAGCCACATTATCGATACCAATACCGCCGCAGGAACCAGCAAATTAAGCAG
Organism: uncultured Pirellulales bacterium; assembly: GCA_964444715.1. Lineage (GTDB taxonomy): Bacteria > Planctomycetota > Phycisphaerae > Sedimentisphaerales > Anaerobacaceae > Fen-1362. Next base: position 5,064 of record CAYUIL010000071.1, read on the forward strand.
CGACACTATAATCGCCGAAACCGCAATGGAAGCGGACGCGCTTTCAACCGCGGTCAACGTTCTGGGTGCCGACAAAGGCCTTGCCCTGACAGAATCGCTGCCAAGTGTCGAGTGTATATTGATTACAGCCAGCCCGGATTACCGGATTGTGAAAAGCAGCGAAGCAGACGCGTATTTGCAGTAACGCAGGTTGAGCAATCCTTAGAATGGGGGAGTTGAAAAATGGCTTGCCGAGCAGGGCCAAAAGTTGTATAAGGGAGCCCTTGAGATGCCTTTTTGGGGCATAAGGTACAGCAGCGAATTAAACCTGCACACCGTTGATTTGGCAGAAGAAATTAAGAGTTGATTGTGGGAATCTTTGTTTTCCTAAGGTTTTTATAAGCGTTTTTGAGAGGTTAAGCAGTTATGGGTCGCAGAATGGTAACGATAGACGGCAACAGCGCGGTGGCGCACGTTGCGCACGCCACTAACGAAGTGATAGCGATATATCCGATTACGCCCAGCTCGTCGATGGGCGAGATAGCGGACGACAAGACCGCAAAGGGCGAGCGCAACATCTGGGGGACGATTCCGTCCGTTACGGAGATGCAGTCGGAAGGCGGAGCAGCCGGCGCGGTGCACGGTGCGCTGACGGCAGGCGCATTAACGACGACGTTTACGGCCTCCCAGGGACTTTTACTGATGATACCGGATATGTACAAGATAGCCGGAGAGCTTTTGCCCACGGTGTTTCATATCTCGGCAAGGTCGCTGGCCACGCATGCGCTGTCGATTTTCGGCGACCACGCGGACGTGATGGCCTGCAGGCAGACCGGCTGGGCAATGCTTTGCTCCTGCAGCATTCAGGAGGTGATGGACTTTGCATTGATTGCGCAGCAGGCAACTCTTGCTTCGCGCGTGCCGTTTCTGCATTTCTTCGACGGCTTTCGCACCAGCCACGAGATACAAAAAGTCGAGGAGCTGACCTTAGACGATATGCGGGCGATGATTGATGACGAGCTGGTGGCTGCCGTCAAGGCCAGGGCGCTTTCGCCGGACAGACCTATGATTGCAGGCACCGCCCAGAACCCGGACGTGTATTTCCAGGGCAGGGAGGTGGTAAACAAGTTTTATTCGGCTGTGCCCGGCATTGTGCAGGAGACGTTTGACAAGTTCGCAAAATTAGTCGGCAGGCAATATCGCTTGTTCGATTACGTCGGGGCTGCTGATGCTGAGAAGGTGATTGTGATTATGGGTTCCGGGGCCGAGACGGTTCACGAGACGGTCGAATATCTCTCATCGAAAGGTCAGAAGGTCGGCATGCTGAAGGTGCGCCTATTCAGGCCCTTCAGTGGCCAGGATTTTGTCAATGCCCTTCCCGAAACGGTGAAGAAAATTGCGGTCCTGGACAGGACGAAGGAGCCGGGCGCCCTGGGTGAGCCGTTATATATGGATATTCGCACGGCCATCGGCGAGCAAATGGCGAAGAAACAGACGGCTTTCAAAGAGTATCCGGTGATTGTCGGCGGCAGATACGGTCTCGGCTCGAAGGAATTTACTCCCGCAATGGTCAAGGCGGTATTCGATAATCTTGACGCCGCACAACCGAAAAGCGGTTTTGCAGTGGGTATCATAGATGACGTGGCGAATACCAGCTTGGACGTGGATGAGTCGTTTGTACTGCCCGGAGAGGGAATTTACACAGCAATGTTTTACGGGCTTGGCTCCGACGGCACGGTCAGCGCCAATCACAACTCGATTCAGATTATCGGCCAGCAGACGGACAACAATGCACAGGGCTACTTCGTTTACGACTCGAGGAAGGCCGGTGCGATTACGATATCACACCTGCGGTTCGGCAAAAAACCGATTCGCAGGCCCTATCTGATAACCAGGGCCGACTTCGTCGCCTGCCATAACCCGAGCTTCCTCGAAAAATACGATATGCTTTCGACGGCAAAAGAGGGCGCGACGTTTTTGCTGACCAGTATGTACGGCCCCGACAAGGTCTGGGACACGCTGCCTCAGGAGGTGCAAAAGCAGATAATCGATAAGAAACTCAAGTTCTACGTTATCGACGCAATATCGCTTGCTCAGGAAATTGGCCTTGGTGCAAGAATCAATACGATTATGCAGGTGGCGTTCTTCAAGATAAGCAACATCATTCCGATTGACAAGGCCATCGAGGCAATCAAGGCCGCCATCCAGAAGAGCTACGGCAAAAAGGGCGAAAAAATAGTCGCGATGAACAACGCCGCAGTGGATGGCGCCCTGGCGAGGGTTTACGAGGTCAAAGTGCCGGGCGAGGCGACAAGCTCAATAAAAATGCGGAAGATTGTGCCGGATGATGCGCCGACGTTTGTGAAGGACGTTACGGCTGAGATGATGGCGTTGCGCGGCGATAAGCTGCCCACCAGCAAATTTCCCATTGACGGAAAGTGGCCGACGGGCACAACCAAATATGAGAAACGTAATATCGCCGTCAATATCCCCGTTTGGGAGCCGGGTCTGTGTATCCAGTGCGGCACCTGCTCATTGGTCTGCCCGCACGGGACAATCAGGCTAAAAGTTTACGACAAAAAATATCTCGACAAGGCCCCCGCTGCATTCAAAAGCGCCGACGCCAAGGGTAAGGAATTTGCGGGTATGAAGGCCACCGTTCAGATTGCCCCTGAGGACTGCACGGGTTGCAGCGTGTGCGTCCAGATGTGCCCGGTACAGGAAAAGGATGCGAACAAGCAGCCCACCGGCCGCAAGGCAATCAATATGTCGCTGCAGGAGCCGTTGCGGGCGCAGGAACGTGAAAATTACGCTCACTTTTTGTCGATTCCGAACACTGACCCGAAACTGTTCAAGCGGGAAGGCGTCAAGGGCAGCCAGTTGATTATGCCGTTGTTCGAGTATTCCGGCGCCTGTGCCGGCTGCGGCGAGACGCCTTATGTAAAACTGCTGACGCAGTTGTTCGGCGACAGGGCAATGATAGGTAATTCAACGGGGTGCTCGTCGATTTACGGCGGCAATTTGCCGACCATGCCCTATACGACCAGAGAAGACGGCCGGGGACCGATATGGAGCAACAGCTTGTTCGAAGACAACGCTGAGTTTGCACTTGGTATGCGGCTGACGGTCAATAAGTTCAAACAACAGGCAATGGAGCTGCTCGATTTAGTTGCCAAGAAAGGTTGCGTCGATGCCGGTTTAGCAAGCGAGATAAATGCCGCCGTGACCGCCAATGACCCCTCGCAGGATGCGATTGAATCACAAAGGGCCCGCGTTGCCAAACTTAAAGAGCAATGCAAAAAGAGTGATTGTGTCGAATGTAAACGGCTGCTTGCTCTGGCGGATTATCTTGTTCGCAAATCGGTCTGGGCGCTCGGCGGCGACGGCTGGGCTTACGACATCGGCTACGGCGGACTCGACCACGTCCTGGCAAACGGGGCGGACGTAAACGTGCTTGTTTTAGATACTGAGGTTTACTCGAACACAGGCGGGCAGATGTCGAAATCCACGCCGAGGGCCGCGGTGGCGAAATTTGCGGCGGGCGGAAAACCGGCGCCGAAAAAAGACCTGGGACTGCTGGCGATGGTCTACGGAAATATCTACGTCGCCAAAGTGGCGATGGGCGCCAACACCAATCAGGCGGTAAAAGCGTTCGTCGAGGCCGAGGCATATCCGGGACCGTCGCTGATAATCGCTTACGCCCAGTGCATTTCGCACGGTATCGATATGACAACCGGCTACGAGGAGCAAAAGAAGGCCGTGGCGTGCGGACATTGGCCGCTGTATCGCTTCGACCCGCGCCTTAAGAATGAGGGCAAAAACCCGTTGCAGCTTGACTCAAAAGCCCCGACGATAAGATTCGACGAATACGCTTACAATGAGAACCGCTATCGGTCGCTGCAGAAGTCCAAGCCGGAGGCGGCGGAACAACTGATGAAACTCGCCAATGCCGACGCCGCCAACAGATACGCCCTGATGGAGCAGCTCGCAAAATTGCAATGCGGCCAGAGCTAAGCCCGAAGCATCTCGGATTTGCGGGGTGGCGATATGGCAGATGTTAAAGCGATAGTTCTGCGTGCGGCGGGGATTAACTGCGACCTCGAAACCCAGTTCGCCTTAGAGCTTGCCGGCGCGCAAGCAGACCGCGTCCATATAAACAGGATTATCGAAGATAAGTCGCTGCTGGACCAATACCAGATAATGGTGATACCCGGCGGTTTTAGCTACGGCGACGACGTCGCAGCAGGTAAAATCTTAGCCAATCAAATCAAACATCACCTATACGACCGGGTGCAAAAGTTCATCGACGACGGCAAATTAGTGCTCGGTATCTGCAACGGCTTTCAGGTCCTCGTCAAGACCGGAATCCTGCCCTTCACTGATACATCCGGCCAGCCGGTTACCGTTACGTATAACGACAGCAATAAATTCGAGGATAGATGGGTTTATCTCGCCCCGCAGACGGATAAGTGTGTGTTCATCGAGCCGGCCAGACGCATCTACCTGCCGATAGCCCACGGCGAGGGCAAACTCGTTACCAAGAATGAGCAAACACTCGAAAAACTCGAAGGCGATGGCTTCGTCGCCTTCAAATATGTCGATGAAAACGGAAACGAGGGCGGTTACCCCATAAACCCCAACGGTTCAATGGCGTCAATCGCGGGATTGATTGATACCACCGGCCGGGTCCTCGGCCTTATGCCTCATCCCGAACGCCACGTTAGATTCACTCAACATCCTCGTTGGACGAGAAACGAGCGACGAGCGACGAGCGACGAGAATGACCCCGACGGCATAACCATTTTCACTAACGCCGTAAGATACGCTCAGGCAAATCTCTAACGCGAATCGGAAGATTAAAAAATTTTTCTTTGCTTTCTATAAGTTCTGTATATACAAGATGTTATGGCAATTGCATTTTTTTAAATTAGCGACTTTTTTCTTTAGCACTATATATCAAATATGAGATATACTATATATAGGGACAAGGATGTCTAAGGT
>CAYUIL010000072.1:0-9930 GCA_964444715.1 uncultured Pirellulales bacterium
AGAGCTTTTCCAGAACGGTCTTTAATTTCTCCGGCTGTGTTGCGGCGGCAACGCGAGGCGGATTTGAAGTCATTGCTCTCATCAGCTCGCTACTCCTGCGATTAGCCAGCGGTTCGGAACTTGCCAATCAGGGTTTGCAGACGGACAAAATCCGGCTCCCTTTCAAACAGCGGACGCTTATCATCGCGGTATATGCCAACGTTGTCCTCGAAGGCGCTCTTATTGGGATTGATATAGAATATGCCAAGCGGCAGCTTGTCCGTTTCGACGGCCCTTTTGAAGGCAGCGACGCGGTCGTGCGGGTCGTGAGAATCCTCAAGGTAATAGATGTGCTCCTTGAACCACTGCCAGGTATTCAATTTGTTAAACGTAACGCACGGCTGGAATATGTCCACCAGCGCATACCCCTTATGTGTAATCGCCTTCTTGAGTATCTCTTTGGTCTGCTCGGCGTCGCCTACAAATGCCCTGGCGACGAAGCCGACATCGAGAGCGATTGCGACGGCGAGGGGGTTGAACGGCTCGAGGAAAACGCCGGCGACCTGGACAGGGGTCTTGAAACCGAGCTGGCTTGTGGGTGAGGCCTGGCCTTTTGTCAAACCATAAACCATATTGTTATGGACGATGTTGGTTATGCTCGGGTTTCGCCTGATGGTGTGGATGAAATGGTTGCCGCCCTCGCCATACATATCGCCGTCGCCGCTTTCGGCAATGACGGTCATAGAAGGATTTGCGGCCTTTATGGCGGTGGCGGGGGGAAGTGCTCGGCCATGCAGACCGTTGAAGAAATGTGTTCGGAAATAGTGCGGGATTTTGGCCGCCTGACCTATGCCGGAGACCATCACAAGGTTCTCCGGCGCGATATTCAATTCAGCCAGCGTGCGTTTGAGCACGGTGAGAATCCCGTAATCGCCGCAGCCCGGACACCAGGCAATATCCGTCGGCCCCATATCAAAAACTTTAGCATCCATAAAAAGACCTCACCTCAGGACATTCTTCAACGCCTCTGCAACCTCTTCGACGGCGAAACTCAGGCCGCTGTATTTCAAAACCCGGTCTTTGATATCGATACCGGTGTTTAGTTTTATCAGTTTGGCAAACTGGCCGGTGGCGTTGCCTTCGAGGGCAATGATTTTTTTGGCTTTGTTCAGATAATCAGCGGTCTTCGGGTGCAAAGGATACACCTGGCTGTAATGCAACAGCGAGGTATCTTCCCTGCCCAGCAGTTCAATCGCCTCTCTTACGATATGGTAAGTCGAGCCCCAGCAGACGACCAGGTTTTCATATTTGCGATTTGGATAAAGCTCGGGTGCAACGATTTCAACTTTGGCCGATTCGAGCTTTCGCAGGCGTTTATCGACCATTCTGGTTCTAAGCTGCAAATCCTCGGTGATGTGCCCTTCAGTATCGTGCTCATCGCTGTCAACACACACGAAGCCCTGTCCGAAACCGGGGATGCCCCGTGGCGAGATGCCGTCTCGTGTCAACTCGTATCTTTTGTAATCGGCGGCGGTTTTGACGATGCATTTCTCAACCTTCACGCTCGATAAATCAAAGTCGGGGATATTGTAATAGGTATCGACAAAGTACTGGTCGGTGAGGACAAAGACCGGCATCTGGAATTTATCGGCGAGGTTAAAGGCGCGTGCGGTGAGATAAAATGCCTGCTCGAGCGTCCCCGGTGCAAACAGGATTCTTGGGAATTCGCCGTGGCCCGCGTAAAGTGCAAGCTCGAGGTCGGCCTGCTCGGTGCGTGTAGGCAATCCCGTCGCCGGTCCCGGCCTTTGTGCAAGGTGAATGACCATTGGCGATTCGAGCATACCTGCCATGCTTAGCCCTTCGACCATAAGCGCAAAGCCGCCGCCGGAGGTCGTCACCATTGCCCGTGCGCCGGCGTACCAGGCGCCTATGGCCATATTCATCGCCGCGATTTCATCCTCGGCCTGCTCGGCGATTAAGCCGAAGTCCCCGCCGTTTTTGGCGAGGAAGACCAGCACAGGCGTCGATGGGGACATCGGATACGACGAAATAAAATTGCACCCCCCTGCTATCGCCCCCAGACCTACGGCGTCGCCGCCGCTTAAGAGAATCTGGTCCTTAACGCCGGCATCAGAGCCGATATCGAGACGGATATCGGCCCGACGAGACACATCTTCGGCAAGCCGGAAACCCGCCTCCGCGGCCTGGACGTTCTTTTGCGCCACGTCGGCGGCCTTTGCGGAAAAGGACTGCTTCACGTAATCACAAACTTCAGGCAGCTTCATCCCGAGCAAACCTGCCAGCATCCCAACCGCAACAACGTTGGAATAGACCCTGTTGCCTAAGTCGGTTGCGATTCTGGTAAAGGGCACGTCAATAAATTTGAAAGGCCCACTACGTGCCTCGTCTGCCAAGAGGTCACTTTCGCCGAAGACAACGGTGTCAGCAGAAATCCTGCCCCGGACGTGGTTTATGGCGCCTTTGTTCAGCGGGATAAGAATGTCCGTTCTGTTAATGAAGCCGCAGACGCGACGTGAGCAGACGCGTATCTGTGTGGAGTTGTTGCCGCCGCGGACGCGAGACATATATTCCTTGGTGGCGAAAACGTTGCAGCCGGCCAGCTTCAGCATCCGCGTCAAAATGCCTTCGACGGTTTGTATGCCCATACCCGCCTGACCACACAGCACTATCGAAACGCCATCCGCCCTGACAGATTTTTTCCTTGCCCTGTCCGTATCTGTCTCCCTTAAAACATCATTCGTTAGTACTGTTCGAGATGATGAAACTCCGCGTTTTCCAGCCAGGTGTGCGGCCTGGACACAAATTCAATTATGTTTTCGAGAAGGAAGTAATGCTTGTTTTCCTCCTCGGCCAGCGTATTGAAAATCGCCTTGTGGCTGGGATTCTCTGATTCGTTGGCCTTTTGCCGGTAGAAAGAGCGGCTTTCTCTTTCTATGTCCAGCGCCTTTTTGTAAAGGTCAATCTGCGTGTCGCCGAATTTGAACTTCTCCCGGCTTTGCCTTATTTTCGCAAAGATGGTCTTGGCGTTGGTCAGCAATATCGTATCGGCAACCTCGGCGGGTGCGTTCTGCTTCATCTTCGACACAACCTCAAAATGGCCGTGCTCCTCGTCGGCAAGCATAGTAAGGATGCTTACAAGACCCTTGTGAGGGGCATCGTCCGCCAGCCTGCGATAGTATTGCTCCGCCAGTTGCTCTTTTTCCATAGCGAATTCAAATATGTCCATCGCTCGTTCCTTTCCAACCCGGCTCCGGCTCGGCGCTGGGCCGAGACGAGACAGCCGTGTTTACGCCTCAAATATACTTCGCCATTTCCTGCCGTCCGATTCGATGAGCCGGTCGGCCTGCGGAAAACTCTCGGAACCTGCCTGATACTCGTATGGCATCGATGACTGACTTTCCCACGCCTGCAATATCGGAGCCAGCAGCCGCCAGGAAACCTCCACGTCATCCTGCCTGGTGAAAAGCGTCTGGTCGCCGACCATACAATCCAGAAGCAGTCGCTGATACGCATCAGGCGGCTCGCCCCCGAAGACCTCGGCGTAACTGAAGTGCATCCGCAGTGTTCCAATACAAACCTTTGAGCCGGGACGCTTCGCCTGAAAGCTCAGCGAAATCCCCTCTTCCGGCTGGATTTGCATCACCAGCATATTGGCGGGCAAATCAGACAACCCCGCTGAAATAAACATCGAATGAGGAACTTTCTTGAACGTGATGGCAATCTCGGTATCTTTTCTCGCCAGACGTTTCCCGGTTCTAAGATAAATCGGCACGCCCTGCCATCTCCAGTTGTCCACGAACAACCTCGCGGCAACATAGGTCTCGGTGCTGGAAGCAGGGTCGACCTTCGGCTCCTGGCGATAGCCGGGGACATTTTTGCCGTCTATAAGGCCGGCCGTGTACTGGCCCCTGACAAAATCGCCGTCTGCACTTTGTGCCGTCAACGGCCGAATACAACGCAGTAGTTTGATTTTCTCGTCACGGACGTGGTCGGCCCCGAAGGAAACCGGCGGCTCCATCGCCACCAAAGCAAGCATACCGAGCATATGATTCTGAAATACATCTCGCAGGGCGCCTGCCTTATCGTAATAGCCGCCCCGATGCTCAACTCCGACCGACTCGGCTATCGTAATCTGGATATGGTCTATAAAATTGCGATTCCAGACCGGCTCAAAAATGACGTTGGCGAACCGCAACATCAAAATATTCTGGACCGTCTCTTTCCCCAGGTAGTGGTCGATGCGGTAGATTTGCGGCTCGGTGAAATGCCTTTGGATGGTCTGATTAAGCTCACCGGCGCTTTTCAAATCTCTGCCGAACGGCTTTTCGACAACCAGCCGGATTCGCTCGCACCCGGGTAGCCCCGGACAGGAAAGCCCGGCGACGCCAAGGCCTTTTACAATCGTCCCATACAGCAACGGCGGCACGGCAAGATAAAAAATGCGAGTGCCTTCGACATTGTGCACGCGGTCGAGTTGAATTAGTTTTGCAGCAATGGATTTATAAAATGATTCATCATCATAATCACCGGTGATGTAATACAACCTGCCGGTAAAGCGGCTCATAAAGTTCTGGGAAACCTCGCCGAGCGATTCCCGCATGACAGCGCCGGCATCAGCCCTGTATTGCTGGTCGGAAAACTTGCTCCTGCCGCAACCCAGAAAATAAAAGTTCGCGTTGAGCAAATCCCGCCTGAAAAGCTCGAAGATGCCGGCGAGTAATTTGCGGCGGACCAGGTCGCCGGATGCGCCGAACACAACCAGACCACAGGGAGGTGCCTTAACCTCCGCACAGGCAACCTCCTGCGGCAAAACTGTCGGGCAAATGTCTTTCATAACGGTCAATCCGTCAAAACTGCAACTATAAACGTCGCGTCGCGGCCCTGAGAAATAATTAGCCCTCAATCGGCTCAAACTCATCTTTGCCCGCGCCGCACTCCGGACAGACCCAGTCGGCGGGCAAATTCTCAAAGGCAGTCCCCGGCTTAACCCCGTTGTCCGGGTCGCCGACAGCCGGGTCATAAATATAACCGCACATAATACATTTATATTTCTTCATACTTTTTTCTCCCTTGTCTGGCTTTGGTTTGACCTCGATATACGTTGCCGCTGATTTGGGCGTTCTGCCGTGTTTCACATCACGATAGTAAGCATAAGTCATAGGATACGCGGCATCATCGAGCGTTTCACAGGAAACTATCCTGCCGACGAACAACGTGTGGCTTTCGACGTCAATGCTGTGCACAACTTCAGCTTCGAGGAACGCAACGGTGTTATCAAGGACTATTGGCGCTCCCGTGGCGCCCGGCCGATACTTTACCCGCTCAAACTTGTTTACGTCCCTGCCGGACCTGAAACCGAATCCGCCGATGAAAGGCATCGGCGCCGCCTCCGACAAAATGGAAACGGCAAATACCCTGCTGCTGCTGACAAACTGGTGCGTCAGGCATTGTCTGTTGACGCTGACGGCCACCATCGGCGGCTCGGGCGTCAACTGAAATACCGTGTTGACAATGCACCCGTTGATGCTGCCGTCCTCTTTCGAGCTGAGGATGCACATACCGTAGCTTAGTTTGAATAGCGTCTCCAAATCGAGCATTGTTCGGCGTCCGATACCACCCGCACCAATTGAAACGACTTCGGTCCGCGTTACGGCAGCTTTGCCAACTGAAGCTTCAAGACGGCTAAATGGCCAAGCTCTTCCGTTATAATCGCATCAACTTTGCCCTTTGCGGCGGCAGAGACAAGCCCTTTCAAACCGGTGTAGAAAACAATCGAGTTCCTTTCGGCCTTGACTGCTATCTCGAATATCTCCCTTGTTGTCTCTTTGCCGGTCAATTTGGTCGTCAGGTCCTTCCTGCCTTCGGTGCCATGACTGTCAGCCATAGTTTGCAAATAAAGCGCAGCTTCGTCATCAGGGTCAAAAGTCATCGGCTTCTTTTCTTCGGGCCCGAGTTGTTTCCTCATTTCCTGGAAAATCCGGAGATGACCGTCTTCCATTGCAACCAAATCGGTGAACATCTTTTGTATCGCCTTGTCGGAGGCCTTTTGGGCGGCTTCACGATAGAATTTTGCGGCGTTTCTTTCGATTTGCTCGGCCATCTCGAAAATTTCATCCACGCTGAAACTTATCGCCATCATTCATCTCCTTGTTATGTAAAGCCACGTTTGGCAGAATATTCCTACTTGCCCTCCCACAGGCCGTGAACATTGCAGTGCTCCCGCGCCGAGACAGTTGTTGCTTTGATGTTGAAAATCGCCTCAGGTGCGACGCCCGGTTTGAGGAACTGACGATACGCCTTGCCATCAGCCAGCAGCTCAATCCACTCGATATAGTGCTTCTCTTCCATCGGGTGGGGGATACTGCCGATTTTTACCTTGAAGCCGTCGGTGAGCCGTTCTATGACCGGCACATGTTTCTCTTTGCCGGCGTCCGCTGTTTTTGCAACCAGCTTTTCCATCGGCTGACCGCAGCAGACCAGCTCGCCGGCCCCGCCGCGCAGAACCTCAACTATATTGCCGCACACCTTGCATTCGTAGATTTCAAGTTTCTCTGCCATCGTTATTCCCCTTTAACTTAGACCAAATTAATCTTCTGTTTTGCCGCCACAATATTATCCGTCATTTCAGTATCCCGATTTCTCGATGTTTTTCTGCAATCTTGTCAGCCAGCTTGTCTAACGCCTCAAAATCCTCATTCTTTGCAAGTCCTTTTGCAACTACCGGCTCTATGACCTCGACCTTCAGATTGCCCAGCATACTGGTAAGCTGCTCCACCATTTTGCCGGCCCAGCCGAAGGAGCCGATAATTGAAACAAATCTTGTCTTGGGCCTGAGTGCATTGGCCAGCATCGCCGCGTATGCCGCCGCCGGATGTGGGCCGACAAGAAACGTCGGCGAGCCGATGACCACCGTCGCAGCATCCACAAGCGCCATCGCCAATTCCCCTATATCAACCCCAACCAGGTTAAACTGTCTGACCTTTATACCCCGCTCAATCAGGGCGTCAACAAAATGCTCCGCCATTTTCCGCGTGCTGTCGTGCATCGACACATACGCCAGGACCACCTCGTTCTTCACCTCGTCGCCGACCCAGTCCTTGTAAGCATCGATGATAAACTGCGGCCTTTGATAAACCGGCCCGTGACTCGGCGCTATTATTTCAATCTGCAGGTCCGCAATCTTCTTCAAATTGTTTTTTATCGCGGCCCTGAACGGCATCATAATCTCAGCGTAATACCGCTTCGCGCACTCATAGACCATCGGCTCATCTTCCACGAACAAGCTGCTTGTCGCCAAATGAGACCCGAAGAAGTCACAGGGGAAGAAAATCTTATCCTCCGGAAGATAGGTGCCCATTGTCTCGGGCCAGTGCACCCACGGGATAAAGACAAACTTCAGCGTCTTATCGCCCAGCGAAAGTGTTTGGCCATCCTCAATCGTAATGAATTTGTCCTCGTCGATATGCAAAAGGTCCATCAGCATCGCCTTGCACTTGGCGTTAGTTACAACTTTGGCGTCGGGGTAAAGCAGCAGGACATCCGGTATAGCCCCCGAATGGTCCTGCTCAGCGTGATGAGAAACGAGATAGTCAATTCGCTGAACCCCTGCTCTGATGAGATTATCCAGAAGGACACTCGTCTTTGTCGGGTCAACCGCATCTAAAAGCGCAGTTTTTTCGCTTCCTTTTATCAGATAGGAGTTGTAACTGGTGCCGTCGGGTAAAGGAATAATCTCATCAAAAAGGCGCCTGTCCCAGTCAACGGCCCCTACCGAATAAACATTCGGCCTTATTTCGTACACCATAGCCAAAATCCCCTTCTATAACTCTTTAACGGCCTTCAGGACGGCGTCGTAATCCGGCTCAGTGGCGATTTCCGGCACTATCTGAACGTAACGCACGACACCCGCCTTGTCCACGACAAACACCGCCCTGGCCAGCAGCCGCAACTCCTTTATCAACACTCCATACGCACTTCCAAACGAGGCGCCGCGATGGTCCGACAGTATCTGAATGTTCTTTATCCCGGCGGCGCCGCACCAACGCTTCTGCGCAAAAGGCAGGTCCATACTGATTGTCAGCACCACAACGTCGCCGCCCAGCTTGCCCGCCTCTTCATTGAACCTGCGGGTCTCTGTGTCGCAGACGGAGGTGTCGAGCGACGGCACCGACGCAATAATACAGGTTTTGCCGGCAAAAGACGACACCTTTACGGTCGACAAATCATTCGCGACAACCTCAAAATCCGGCGCTTTCTGCCCCACCTTGACCGCTGTGCCGTTCAGCGTAATCGGCTTACCCTTCATCGTTACTACACCTGTTCGCTCTTCCATAGTCCGTTCCTTCACGACGCAACCAGACAACGTTTTCTAATAATTTGCCGCCTCAAGCTCAAAGAAGCTCTTAGGATGAGCACAAGCCGGACAGGAATCGGGCGGCTCGGTCCCTTCGTGGACGTAACCACAGTTCCGGCAGACCCATCTTGTCGCCTTCGGCCTCTTGAATACAACGCCTTCGGTTATGTTCCCAGCCAAAGCAAGATAACGCTGCTCGTGTCTGGTCTCCGCGACCGCGATGTTCCTGAATACATTGGCTATCTCCGGGAAACCTTCCTTATCGGCGGTCTTTGCAAATTCCGGGTACATAATCGTATCCTCATAATGTTCTCCGGCTGCTGCTGCCTTCAAGTTTTCCAGGGTATTGCCTATCACGCCGGCAGGATATGCCGCGGTAATCTCCACCTCGCCGCCCTCGAGGAACTTGAATTCCCGCTTTGCGTGCTCCTTCTCCTGATTGGCTGTCTCTTCGAAAATAGCTGCTATCTGCTCGTAGCCCTCTTTCCTGGCCTGGCTGGCAAAATAGGTATATCGATTCCGCGCCTGCGACTCGCCGGCGAACGCCGCTAACAGATTCTTCTCGGTTTGCGACCCTTTTAGCTTCATTTATAATCTCCTTCTATCCTTTTCCCAAAAACCGCCCTATTCCCCTAATGCCTGCTCCAGGTTCACCACGCGCTCCTGCACCATCACTCTCTTAAAGTTTCAATCCGATTTCTCCAAATCGCGTTTTCTGCCCCGTCCTTAACGGTTATCAGCATGGTTTCCCCCGGCAAGAATCGCATAAGCCCTCCAAATATACCGTCTTTCTCAATATCTTAAACTTCGCCGCAACACTCGCAGGCACCTTTATATCATCAAACGGCTGATAATGAAAGTCGAAAACTTTTTTACATCCTATGCACTTGAAATGCTGATGATTGTCCAGCAGTCGTTGTAACTACGATACAGTAAAAAATCCAGTTCGCAAAATTTCCCGGCAATTTTTTGCAAGCCGAGGATGCAACCCTCCTGCCATCACTTGTCAGCACCTGATAATTTAAAGGCAACCGATTAAATTGTAGGCACGCTGATGCGGGGAAAAAGGGGCTTATGGTGATTTGAGACAAAGAAAAGAAAACCCCCGACATAAACCCCGATAGAAAATATCGGGACAATGTTGGGGGCTTTTTAAGAAACGCTACCCACCTTTTCGTAAGACACAGAAGCCGGGAATCTAACTTCTATTTTCTTTGCGCGCTTTGTCCGCTTGCTTCCGATTCAATTTAGAATTTATATTCGAGCGAAACGCCAACGGCCGGCGCTTCGCAGCGGTAATCGCCGAGGCTATATATATAGTTACGCTTGTTGAAATCCTTGTTGAACAAACCGAGCAGGTTGTAGCCGGTGAGCCCCACGGTGAGGTCTTTGCTCGCCTTGTATTGCAGACCGAGGTTCAGGTAGTAGTTGCCGCGATATGCACGCTCCCACCCGTCTTCGATAACTGATTGATCAACCCCGGGTTCCAGATCTGTCCGGGCATTTTGTGAGTATTTGTTCCAATCCTTCATCCCTGGGAATCCCCAGTAGATGCGCAGCGACGCGTCGAGGGTCCA
>CAYUIL010000073.1:0-9923 GCA_964444715.1 uncultured Pirellulales bacterium
TGACAAGCTCAATATCAGACCCTGCGACGGTCTTAATCGTAAGCGGCGACGACGGGTTAGTCGTTCCTATGCCGACATTGCCGGTTACCTTCAGGTTTGCCGAATTATTTACGTCTCCGACGTCCACGCTGCCCGTTACGAGGAGATTTACGGCTTTACTGGGCGCACCTATCAGGACATTTAGCCCGTCCGGGCAAAAGGCGATGTCTGCGCCGCTTCCATTACTTGTGTAATCCACGAATGTATTTGCGTTCTTATCATCATCGCCGAAGTCCCACTCTATTTCCGATGGCGTGCCATAAGAGGCCCCTTCAAAGTCAGTAGGGAAAACGCCTTTTGTCCCTTTGCTGCCAGCGTTTTTGGGATAAATACGAACCTCTGCAAAGTTGTGCAGGTTTGCCGGATTATCGACGGTCCCGATGGCCACATTGCCATCGCCTGCTTCTAACGTGAGGGATTTGCTCGTTGTAAATAACTTCCCGCCGTCGGTCTCACTATAGCCGGCCCCTTCATATTCAGTAGGGTAAACGCCTTTTGTCCCTTTCGCCCCATTGGCATCATACATATTCCAAGGTCCAAATATGTGCAGGATTGCAGGGTTTTCCGACGATCCGACCTCCACGTTGCCGGTTTCTGAAATCAATGCCAGGTCTCCGCTTGTGTTCAATCCGCCGCTGCTTTGGGCATAAAGGGCATAAGGCGTCGGCGTCATCTCCTGCCGCGGTTCCAAAACCGTATAAACGTTTGGGTCAGTGAAGTCGCCTGGCCGAACTCCAATCTCCAGCCAGCGGGCATCACCGTCGAATACACTGCTCCCAAAATCTAATCCCACCGTAAAGTAGCCGTCAATTACATCTACATCCGGCGTGTTGACGTCCGCCCCCAACTGATTTCCATCGGTTGCCGCCTCGAACAGCTTGAACTGGAAGTCATAGAGGCCGTCCGCCACCTGATTGGCGTCGATTAGCCGGCCCTGATAGGTAAACGCCGTGCCAATTGGGTCTGCACGGCCAACGGGGCCTGAGCAGAGAACGACTGCAACGAGCATTAACAGGGTTGTAGTGACTTTTGTGTGTTCCATTTTTCTACCCTCTCAAATATAGGTTGCCTGCCCCTGCAAGTTGTAAGCAGGGGTGTTTAACCGGCGCGTAACGCGCGCACCGGTATCAGCCGCTAATAGTTAAACGAAATGAGGGCACAGTTGATGCGTTTTCATCGACTCCTCGTTATCGGCCATAAAAGGGCCACTGAGGTGACATACTATTGCTGCTTATCTAAAATGTCAAGCGAAATCGCCGGGAAATAAGCGACTAACCCTCACCAGTCGCCTTCAGCGAAGATGGCGGGGCTAAATACGGATGCGGATGCCTGCGGTAGTGAAACAACAGATTGCCACGCCCCTAAGGGGCTCGCAATGACAAAACTGGATTCCCGCGTTCGCGGGAATGACCCTACTTCGCCCACACGACGGGCTACGGAGGGCAGGCAAAAAGCAAACCTAACGCGGGAAGTGGGTCCCCGGTTGCGGGACATACGAAGATTGGGTCCCCGCCAACGGCCCGCCACAAAGAAGGCGGGTAAGCATGCGGGGATCTCCGCTTCGCTCCGAGGGTCTTCGCCCGCCAGAACAACGGCGGGTAAACTTCGCTAGGAGGGGCTAAATATTCATAAGGAATCGATGTAAATAGCGTGTAAGGCCGTATCTACGGAATCTGTGCGTGTTTAGATGACGTGGACTTTTCGGCCTGCGAAGCGGACGGTACCTGGGCTGGTGGCGAAAAGCGTGTAATCCCTGCCTAATCGGGTGTTTTTGCCGGGGAAGAATTTGGTTCCGCACTGGCGGACGATGATACCGCCTGCTTTTACAACCTCTCCGGCATACAGCTTAACGCTTCTGTATTTCGGATTGCTGTCTCTGCCGTTTCTTGTTGACCCTTGTCCCTTTTTATGTGCCATAGGTAATTACCTCGTTTAACCACAGATTACACTGATTACACTGATTACATTTTTTGCTTCGGCGAAACCAGACCAAGGATATTACGATACATATAACGGTTTGTCAAGGCCATTTTCTATTTATTATTTTCTATTTAACGCAGGGGGAGCGTGTTTGGGATTAGGCAATGATTTCTCAAATAATAAATAGTAAATTGAAAATCGCAAATTTTAGCGTTCGGCTTCGAGGATGGCTTTTATATCCCGCAGCGAAGTTGTTCCTTCGGTTGCGAATTTAATTCTGCCTTCGGGGTCGATGAAGAAATTAGTCGGGATGCTGTTTACAAGGTTGTAAGGCCTGGGCATAGCCGCCCCGTCGGTCGAAATCACCGTGTAGTTGATAGCGGGGGTTGCGGCGACAAACTTCCTGACCCTCTCGGTCGAGTTCATCGGCCCTATGTATGATATGGCCAGCATCGCCAGCTTGTCTTCGCCGATTGTATTTCTAAGTTCGGTCAGATGCGGGATTTCCATAATGCAGGGTCTGCACCAGGTTGCCCAGAATATAAGCATTACGTTTCGGCCCCTGTATTCGCTTAGCTTATGCCGTTTGCCGGTTATGTCGGTCACCACAAAATCAGGCGCCTTTTCTTTGAACCAGTAGGCGTAAGCCGGCCCCCAGGTCCTTCTTCGAGCGATTATGTCTCGCAAAGTGGGTTTTGACCCCGCTTCGCCCTGCGGGCTACTCAGGGCAAGCGGAGAGTTGTCTTGCGCTATCTGTGATTTGTCCTCCGTCTTCTGCTCGCCGTTTTGCGGTTTTTCTTTACAGCCGATTAGCACAGCCGCAACCAGTGCAGCAACCCCGAGCCAAATTGCAAATCTTGCCTTTCTATGAGCCATTTTGACCTTTCGTTTACTTTTCAGTTATTATACGAATCAGGCGTCCGAATATAAAGTGAAAATTGGGTTGCTGTTTGGTTTTTGACCCTGCTGAGCCGGGCTGATATAATTTTCGTTTGTTGTGTCGGTACACCGGCTCCTTAACTTGAATTGCAGGAAAGGGCTAAAAATGATGAGCGGAAAAACGGTTTGTGTTCTGTCAGCCATAGTGCTGGTTTTGTCAGGTGTTGTGCCAGCTGATGTCCGGCTGCCGTCGGTGATAGGCGACAATATGGTTTTGCAGAAGGGCAGCAGCGTTCCGATTTGGGGCTGGGCCGACCCGTGCGAGCAAATTGCAATAAAATACGGCATATACAGCAGGGCCTGGAGTGCGGTAGCTGACGCAAATGGCAGATGGGAAACCAAAATCGGCCCATTCAGTGCGCTCAGGGCGGGGTGTGATTTAATTTTCGAAGGTAAAAACACGGTCGTTTTGAAGAATGTGATTGTCGGCGAGGTGTGGGTGTGCTCGGGCCAGTCGAATATGGAAATGCCTGTTAGTAATTCAGCCAATGCCGGGCAGGAGATTGCCGAGGCCAACTATCCGCAGATTCGGCTGTTCACGGTTGAGAAGAAGGTGGCTCAGACGCCGCGGGCCGACTGCCGGGGCAGGTGGCAGGTATGCAGTTCCAAAACCGTGAGTGGTTTTTCGGCGGTTGGGTATTTTTTCGGCCGCGAGCTTAATAAGCAGCTCAATGTGCCGATTGGTCTGATTCATACGTCGTGGGGCGGGACGCCGGCGGAATCGTGGACCAGCAAAGAGTATCTCGAGGGTGACGCCGGGCTTAAGCCCATCCTTGTGCGGTATGAAGAAACACTGGCAAAGTATCCTGAAATCAAGGAAAGATATAAGCTGGAAATGGAGAAGTTTGAGGAAATGGCTGCCAGGATTAAGGCCAAGGGCAAGCCGGTGCCGCTGAGGCCGAAGTTCGAGCAGCCGATAGGACCGAGCCATCAAAACTCGCCAACGGGGCTTTATAACGGAATGGTTGTCCCTATTATTCCTTACGGCATCCGCGGGGCAATATGGTATCAGGGCGAAGCAAATGCTGAGCGGGCGTATCAGTATCGCAAGTTGTTTTCGACGATGATTAAATGCTGGCGTGAGGCGTGGGGACAGGGTGATTTCCCGTTTATTTTCGTTCAGTTGGCCAACTATATGGCGGTCAGCTCTGAGCCGGTTGAGAGTGAATGGGCCGAGCTGCGAGAGGCACAACTTATGACGCTTTCGGCGCCGAATACGGGGATGGCGGTAACGATAGACATCGGCGAGGCGAACGATATACACCCCAAGAACAAACGGGACGTCGGGGGGCGTCTGGCCTTGTGGGCGATGGCAAAGACATACGGCAAAGATGTAGTTTACTCAGGCCCGATTTATAAGCAACCGATGAAGGTCGATGGTAATAAAATCATCCTTCATTTTGACCATGTTGGCGGCGGACTGGTCGCCAAAGGTGAATCGCTCAAGGGCTTTTCTGTTGCGGGAGCCGACCGCAAGTTTGTCTGGGCCGATGCGAAAATCGAGGGCGACATGGTGGTAGTAAGCTCTGACAAGGTGAGTGAGCCGGTCGCGGTGCGTTACGCCTGGGCGGATAACCCGGTATGCAACCTTTACAACAAGGAAGGTCTGCCCGCGACGCCCTTCAGGACCGACGACTGGCCGGGGCTGACGGCTCAGAGAAAGTAAAAAGCAGATGGGTTTGGGCCGGCGAATCTGCGACTTCCTAAGGGGGGTATTGAAGCGTCGTCAAAAGGAGGCGAAATTGTTTGACAGAACTGTGGTATGGTTTAGCATACGTGTTTTTGCACCCCAGCTACAGGGTTTTTAAGCGGCATAACGGTTTGCGGCGGCGGGGGCGCAGCGGACTTCGATTCTGACAGGTTTGAGATTATAGCGGCCAAATGAATTTATTGTTCTACATCGCAGTAGCTATCATCTTTGGCTTTATCGGGGGCAGAATAGCCCAAAGGATAAAGCTACCGGGTGTGGTCGGCTACTTGGTGGCTGGGCTGGTGTTCGGACCCTCGGTGCTGCACGTTTTTGATGTGGAGCTGCTTGAAGATTTGAACGTTTTTGCGGGGTTTGCCCTGTCTTTGGTGGCGTTTATTATAGGCAGCGAGATGAGGATTAGCACACTTCGAGATATGGGCAAAGGTATCGGCGTTATTACACTTCTGGAGTCGTTTGGTGCGTTTGTTCTGGTGACTGCGGGCGTATATCTTCTGACGAAGAAGCTGTATATTGCTCTGGTGTTTGGTGCTATGGCGCCGGCGTCAGCGCCGGCGGGGACGGTGGCGGTGCTGCAGGAGAGCAAGGCCAAGGGGCGCTTGACGAACGCGCTATATGCCGTGGTTGGTCTGGACGACGGACTCGCCATTATGATATTTGCCATTGCGATGGCGGCGTCACGGCTGCTTCTGGCCGGTGGCGAGCTTTCGCTGACTGGGCTTGTTGAAGGGCCGATAGTTGAGATACTCGGGTCGATAGTCCTGGGATGCCTGGCTGGTTTGGGTGCCGGCTTTTTTACACGGAAACTCACCAGCGGAGATGCGATGCTGGCGGTGTGCCTGGGTTGTATCCTGATATGCACAGGGATTGCCATGTACCTGGGCCTGTCGTTAATTCTGGCGAATCTGGCCCTGGGTATGCTGTATGTGAATCTCTATCCTGTGGCGAACAAGCGGGCCTATACCGCAATTCAGGCGATTACGTTGCCGGTTTATATAGTATTTTTCTTCATCGCGGGTGCGCATCTTCAGCTATCTATGCTGCCGAGCATGGGTGTGCTTGGACTGATATATATTTTATGCCGTATAGGAGGCCTTATGGGAGGGGCGTATGTCGGAGCTGCAGTTTCGAGGCAAAGCGCGATAATACGGAATTACCTTGGATTTGGCATTCTCTCGCAGGCGGGTGTTGCGATAGGACTTTCGATTCTTGCAGCGAGTGAGCTTCGCGGCCTTGGCCAGCAGGGACAGAGCTTGGCGGTAGCCGTGGTAAACACCGTCGCAGCTACTACGATTGTTTTTGAGATAATCGGGCCGATTGCCACAAAGTTTGCTGTCACCAAGGCCGGCGAATTTGGTGTCAATATTACCGAAGACGACCTGATTGAAGAATATAAGGTCCGGGATGTGGCGGATATGAAGCTGTCAATTATTCCGACGGGGATGTCCTTGAGAGAACTCATCAGGATTGTGGGTGATACGGACACGTTCTACTATCCGGTCGTTGATGCCGAGGGTAAGCTGATAGGGACAGTGACGCTCGACGGGATTAGAAAGACCTTTGCGACACAGGAATTAAGCGACTGGCTCGTAGCTCTGGATGTTATGGAGCCGGTCGCGGCGAGCGCGAAGGCAGAATGGCCTCTGTCAGAGGCGCTGGGGAAAATGAAGCGGCTGGATATTGAATATTTGCCTGTCGTCGGCCCGGAGAACCAGCTTGAAGGTGTGCTGGATGAGCGTGCAGTGCGGCGTTTGTTATCTGCGGAGGTCTTGGCAAGGCAGCAGCGTGCGGAGATGGCGCACTTGGGTAAACCCGGATAGCCATCTGGCAAGATACAATGATGGAGCTCTTGCCAGTTTATCATCGAAGATATCGCAGCCAGATATAGATTGTGCAGATGATAAGGGACTGTAGCATAAAGAAGAAGCCGTATTTTGTGAATCGCATAAAACTGACCGGGTAGCCATTTTTCTCGCTTATGCGGGCGGAAATGACGTTGGCCGACGCCCCTATGAGCGTGCCGTTGCCGCCCAGACAGGCACCAAGTGCAAGTGACCACCACAACGGATAAGCGACGGTGTGCTGAATGGCCGCTGGATTTGTTATTTGCATTTGTGCGGCAATGGGGTCAATCAGCAGTTTAATCAGGGGAATCATAGCCATCACGAAGGGGATATTATCGAGAAGGGCGGAGAATATGGCGCTGCCCCATAACAGGATGAGACAGGTTGCAGCGAGGTTGTTATGTGATAGTTTGAGCATTGATTTTGCAAACACCGCAATCACGCCGTTATGCTGCAGGGCCGCGGTCATCATAAAAAGACCTATGAAGAAAAATATCACGCCCCACTCGACCTGCATAAGGGCCTCATTGCTTTCGACCTTGCAGACCAGAAGAAGTATCATGCCGCCGGCAAGCGCAATTATGCCCGGTTCAAGATGGATAATATTGTGCAGGAAGAACCCGAGGATTATGAAGCCCAGCACAATAAGCGACTTTTTCATATTTTTCTTGTCCACTATCGCCAGGGCAGGGATGGCGTCGTTGAGACGGTCCCTGATATTTTTCGGCACGTGGAACTGTTTTCTGAAAATCACAAGAGCGGTGAAGGCAAATACTGCGAAGGCGACGAAGATAACTGGCGTGAGGTTGATGATAAAATCGTTGAAAGATAGCCCGCCTTGAAGCCCTATAAGGACGTTGGGCGGGTCACCGATAAGAGTTGCCGTACCGCCTATATTAGAGGCAAGGGCTTCAGTTATAATGAGGGGGACGGGCGATATTTCAAGAATTTGCGAAATAAGGATGGTTACCGGCACGAGCAGGACAACGGTTGTGACATTGTCAAGAAAGGCCGAGGTGACGGCGGTGACGGTAAGCAGTAAAAGCATTATTCGCAGAGGGCTGCCGTGTGCGCGTTTGGCGATGGTAACGGCGACATATTGAAAAAAGCCCGTTTTGGAAAGGATGTGCATTGCACTCATCATTCCGACGAGAAGAAAGATGACATTAAGGTCAACGGAGGCCATCGCCTCTTCAAAGCTCATCAGGTGCAGGATGAGCATAAGAACGGCGCCGAGGATGGCGACAATGGTTTTGTTGATTTTTTCAGAGGCAATGAGGATGTATGCGACTATGAAGATGACTATTGAGCCGATTGCTTTTATGTCCATACGCAAAGCCCCGCAAGGTCAGAAAAACAGTATCTTGTCTATTATGGAGAACCGGTCAACCTCGCCGACCAGCCTGCCTTTGTTGGTGACGAAGAGCCGGGAGTGGTTCTTGGCGGTCATCTCAAAGACCATCTCTATAAGCGTAGTGTCCATCGAAATGGAGCTGGCGGTCGGCTCATAGAGGTCTTTTACTTTCAGGTCTTTTCTGAATTTGAAGTATTTCTCGAACGGGTCAAGGTTGCGGACGAAGGATATGGTTTCAAGCTGTTTGAAGAAGTCCGGTATGCCGTAGGTAAATATTTTCAGACAGGATATTTCTCCCCGCAGATTGTTCTCCGAATCGATGACGGGCAGCACGTCGATTCGATTAAGGTGCATAATCTGGGTGGTTTTTTCAATGGTGGTTTCGATGTGGACGGCCTGGGAAACAGGCCGCATTAGATCCCGAGCTACGACGATTTTGGAGGTTTTAAGGGTTGATTTGATAAAGATTTCTGCAATCTTGTCGGCAGAAGGAGCGGATAGTATGTCATCGACGTTTTGTTTTTCCGCCAGCGCACGGGACAACGCCGCCATTGTCTGCAGTATGATATAGGGTTTGTCAACGGGGGAAAACATAAGGCAGATTATGTTGCAGGGCTGTTTGTCGAGACTGTCGAAGTTGACGCCTTCTTTGGATACGCCTATAGCCAGGACAAGGTCAAGGCACTTCTCAAGTCGTGCGTGCGGGAAGGCAAGGCCATTTCCAAGTCCGGTCGTCTGGATGTTTTCACGTTTCATAACCGCCTGAAAAACAAAATCGCAGCTTAGGTCCCCTAGCGCCGGATTCGGCACGCTGAAAATCTTTTCAACCAGCTGTCTTATAGAGTCGGGTTTTGTTGAGACCTTCAGGTCTGGTATTATAAGTTCCTGTTTTATGTATTTGTTTACGTCAGCCATACGTTTCGTCCGGTCTTGTTCCTTGGCGGGGAACAGAGCACTGTTCCCTAAGGGTTGCGAAGGGTTGCTTTCAGACGTTTATTTCGTTTCTGCGTCGTCAAATGTTGCATTTTCTTAAAGTTTAAGCGTAAATGCAAGGGGGAAGGCATCAAAAATTGAAAAACGAATCGGAGCATTAAGAATGTTGAAAAAGCTTGATTTGGTGATTATTATGAATGTTTTCGCCGGACCTATGCAGTGCCAATGCCCAAGGCCGGTGTTCTAATACAGCGTGTAAGCCGTATTTTGTAGCGTATTTTGTTGAGTCGGCAGGGTGTATTGGGATTGGAGACTATGGGTCCCCAGCAGGAAAGCTTAAACACAATTCTCCTGATAGGTATCGCCATCTTCGGCGGCAGCGTCGGAGCGAGAATCTTTCAGAAGATGAGAATTCCCCAGGTCGTCGGATATGTTGTCATAGGAATTGTGCTCGGCCCGGTTCTTAGTGTCATCTCTCAGCAGACAGTTCGCGACCTCGCAGCTTTCGATGTTTTTGCGTTAGGTATAATCGGGTTTCTGGTTGGCGGCGAGTTAAAACGGGAGATATTCGTCAAGTTCGGCAGGCAGGTCCCCATAGTTCTGCTGTTTGAGGGTGTTTCGGCGTTTGTTCTTGTGGCTGTTTTAAGTTTCGCCGTGATGTTGTGCTTTAGTGACTGGCGCACATCTCTGGCCATTGCTGTGGTCTTCGGGGCGATTTGCTCCGCCACCGACCCTGCTTCCACGATATCTGTTCTGTGGGAATATAAGGCAAGAGGCCCTCTGACATCTATGGTTACCGCAATAGTCACACTTGATGATGCGCTGGCACTGGGGCTGTATGCGATTAGCATAGGCATAGCCGGTGTGGTAACCGGGCATGAGCAGACCGGTCTGTGGCAGGCCATACTGTATGCGGTTTATGAAATGGTCGGCTCCGTCGCACTGGGTTGTGTTTTTGGGGTCGCCCTGAGCTGGGTTTTGAAGAGGATTAGCGACCCGGACAAGGTTCTTGCCTTTACGACCAGTACAGCGCTGCTGTTTATCGGTTTTGCAGAACACATTCATCTGGATGTGATACTGACTTCTATGGCTGTCGGCGTGGTGCTGGTTAATATTGAGTCGAGAAAAACCGCGGCGACATTTCAACTGGTTCATCGCTTCGCCACGCCTATCTACATCCTCTTTT
>CAYUIL010000074.1:0-9814 GCA_964444715.1 uncultured Pirellulales bacterium
ATTACGATTACTATCAGCCGGAGGCGTATATACCACAGCGCGACATATACATCGAGAAGGATGCATCGAAGAACGCGGACTTGGACCGGCTGCGCCTTTCGACTACGACGAGCTTGTCAACCCGCGAGGACTGCATTATCGTGGCGTCGGTGTCGTGCATATTCGGACTGGGCAGCCCGGAGGATTACAAGGCCAGCGTTGTGGGCGTGCGAAGCGGGGACAGCATTGACAGGAATGAACTCTTAGGTCGGCTGGCGGATATCCAATACACGAGGAACGATATCGAATTTCAGAGGGGGAAATTCAGGGTTCGTGGGGACGTGGTGGAATTGTGCCCGTCATACGAATCCTTTGCGATTCGGTTTGAATTTTTCGGCGACCAGATAGAGCGAATAAGCTATATAAACCCGGTCAGCGGAGAAATTCTGGCCCAGGAGGAGCAGGTCTTCATTTATCCGGCGCAGCACTACGTTACAGGCGGAGACAGGTTGATTAGCGCAATAGAGGGGATAAAGGCGGAGTTGCAGCAACGATTGATGGAGCTTCGCAGTCAGGGCAAACTGTTAGAGGCGCAACGGCTCGAGGCCAGAACCAGGTATGATATTGAGATGCTGCAGGAGGTGGGGTATTGCAGCGGGATAGAGAATTACAGCAGGCATTTGGCGGGGTTGGCACCGGGGGCGAGGCCATATACGCTGATAGATTATTTTCCGAAGGATTTCCTTTTGTTTATCGATGAGTCGCACGTTACGATTCCGCAGCTTAGGGGGATGTGGGCCGGCGACAGGAGCAGGAAAGAGGTTTTGGTTGAGCACGGTTTTCGACTGCCAAGCGCTTTGGACAACCGGCCTTTGCGATTCGAGGAATTTGCGGAGAAGTGGAACCAGGTCATATTTGTATCCGCGACGCCCGGGCCGTTTGAGATGGAGAGGTGCAATCAGGAGGTCGTCGAGCAAATCATAAGGCCGACGGGGCTGATTGACCCGCAGATTACGGTGCATCCCGCGAAAGACCAGGTAACACATCTTCTTGGCGAGATAGAGAGGCGAATCAAGGCCGGTGAGAGGGTCCTGGTTACGACGCTGACGAAGAAGATGGCGGAGGACCTGGCGGGGTATATCTCAAAAAAGGGCATTCGGTGCCGGTATCTGCACAGTGAGATTGAGACGTTAGAGCGGGTGGAGATACTGCGAGACCTGCGGCTGGGGCAGTTTGACGTGCTGGTGGGGATAAACCTGCTGCGGGAAGGGCTGGATTTGCCTGAGGTGTCGATGGTGGCGATATTAGACGCGGACAAGGAGGGTTTCCTGCGGAGCGAGACGTCGCTGATACAGACGATAGGCAGGACCGCGAGAAACGTCAACGCGACGGTATTTTTGTACGCGGATATTGTCACTGAGTCGATGCAGAAAGCTATTGACGAAACGGACAGACGTCGTAAAATACAACTGCAATATAACAGGGAACACAACATCACTCCCGAGACGATACGCAAGGAAATACGTTCGGGCCTTGCGCTGGAGCTAAAGGCCAGGAAGGCCGCGAGGGAGGCGGTGCGGTTTGAGCCGGACGAGTTCGAAAAGGTCGAGCTGGCAGGCGCCATTGAGAAGGAGATGCTGGAGGCGGCGGAGTCACTTGATTTTGAGCGTGCCGCTTTTTTGCGTGACCGGCTCAAAGAGCTGAAAGAGCTGCCTGAGCTTGTGCTGTTAGAATCGAAGAGAAAAAAACGGGACTTTTTAGCCGCGAAAAGAATAAGACTTAAAGCCAAGGGCGATAAAAAGGATGAGAAAATTAAAGACTGAAGAAATCAGGACGCTATTGAAGCTGGCGATGGAGGAGGATGTTGGGCAAGGGGATATGACCAGCGAGTTGTTGTTCGGCGACGATACTATCGACAAGGCAGACATTATTTCGCGCGAGGAGATAGTCGTAAGCGGGATGAAGGTGGTGAAGGAGTTGCTGCGGCTGTATGACAAGCGGCTAAAATTGAAGGTTCTCGTCAAGGATGGGCAGCACGCATACGTCGGGTGTCGGCTTGCAACAATCGAAGGGCCGCTTCGTTCGATACTTACGGCGGAGCGGGTAATGCTGAATTTCCTGCAGCGGTTAAGCGGGATAGCGACGACGACGCGAAAATATGTGCGTGCGGTTCAGGGGACAAAGGCAAAAATATATGATACGCGCAAGACGCTGCCGGGCTGGCGGATACTGGAAAAATACGCGGTGCGGTGCGGAGGCGGACACAATCATCGGCTGGGGCTTTACGACGGGATACTGATTAAGGACAATCACCTTGCGCAATTGGGGAGGAATTTTCAGGCGAAGTTAAGAAAAGTCATCGAGGAGGCGAGGAAAATCAAACACGCCAAATTCATTGCCGTTGAGGTTGACCACGTGGATGACCAGCTCAACTATGTGCTGGAGATACCCGGAATCGACATCGTGCTTTTGGACAATATGGGTCAGTGGCAGTTGAAGCACGCCGTAGAGATGAAGAACAAGATGTGCGGCAAAGGCAGGCCGTTGCTGGAGGCGTCGGGCAATATTACGCTGGCCAACGTCTCGGGTATTGCTCAGTGTGGGGTTGACCGGATAGCGGTGGGGGCGATTACGCACTCGGCGACGGCGGTGGACATCGGAGTTGACAGGTGAGCGTCGGCCTTTGGCCGACAGAGCATTTGAGCAGGTGAAAAGTTGAACAGTAGATTAGATATAAATGCTCAAATGCGGCCACCTGCTCAACTGTTCCACTTTTCAGGCCTTTAGCCGACAGAGGGAAACGAAGTGAAACTCATTGCTCAAAATAGGTGCGGGTCGGACGCACTCGACCCCGACAGGATAAAATCGCATCTTAGAACAGGACGCATAGGCAAAAAGGTCATCGTTTACAGCAGCACATCAAGCACAAATGATATTGCCGCCGAATACGCGAAGAACAAAAACAACGATGGTCTTGTGGTGCTTGCAGAGGAGCAGACATCCGGACGCGGCAGGGGCGGCAGTAAGTGGCTTACCGGCAGGGGGGACAGCGTATTATGTTCGATTTTGCTGACCGATTGCAAAGTTGGCGCAGAAATTATGCCGCTGACAATCGCAGTGGCGGTCGCCGAGACAATTGGTAAATGCGCGAAGGCCGGAGCGAAAATAAAATGGCCCAATGACATCATCCTCAACAATAAAAAAGTCGCGGGCATACTTGTCGAATCAAAAAAGGTCGGCCCTTCGGCTGCGCTCAGGGCAGGCAAACATACTGCCTACGTCATCGGCATCGGTATTAACTGCCACCAGAAAAGGCAATCGTTTCCCGCGGAATTGCAGAAGACCGCGACCAGCATCGACATCGAAACAAGGAGATTTACCGACAGAATCTCACTGATAAAACGGCTGCTGACCTCGGCTGACCACTGGCTGGACGTCGCGGAGCAAAACAAGGAAGATACAATCGAGCGATGGCGGCGATTAAGCACCCAATTGGGACACAGGGTATCGCTTCTTTACAACAGGAGGAAGTTCAGCGGCAACTGCATCGGCATCGACCCCGAAAAAGGATTAATCCTCCAGTTAGACACCGGCGGGATAAGAATGTTCCACGCGGCACAAACAACAATTACGAAAGAATAAGAATGCAGACGCTTGAAGATAAAATTCGTTGCGATTCGTTGGAGATATGCGACTGCGGGTTGGAGGATTACCGCAAGACGCTGGAGATGCAGCATCGATTGGTTGAGCAGAGACGAGAAAATGAAATCGGCGATACGGTTTTAATTGTCGAGCATCAGCCGGTGATTACATTGGGCGCCAGACAAAACGCAAATAAAGTACTTGTTGAACCAGCAGAACTCGCTCAAAGAGGCATTGATGTCGTCGAAATTCGCAGGGGCGGCGGGACAACGGCCCATAATCCGGGGCAAATTGTATTTTACCCGATTTTGAACTTGCAGGAATTGCACCTCGGTGTGAACGAATATATAAGGACGCTCGAGCAGATTGGGATTGAACTTCTGAAACAACTCGGTGTTGAGAGCGGCAGACGCAAGGACTTCCCAGGCCTTTGGGTCGGTGAAAAGAAAATCGCATCAATTGGTGTGAGGGTGTCAAGGCAGATTACGTATCACGGAATGGCGATAAATATCTGCAATGATTTAGGTGTCTTTGATTACATTGTGCCGTGCGGG
This sequence comes from uncultured Pirellulales bacterium, assembly GCA_964444715.1. GTDB lineage: Bacteria > Planctomycetota > Phycisphaerae > Sedimentisphaerales > Anaerobacaceae > Fen-1362. Next base: position 4,176 of record CAYUIL010000074.1, read on the forward strand.
CTTGATGGCATAGAAATGACATCGGTTCTGAAAGAGACAGGCAAGGAACACCCGATGACGAATGTGAAGGAGAAGCTAAAGGCATTACTCCTTGAACATTTCGGGAAGACAGAAGACAGAAGGCAGAAGACGGAAAATAAGCGAAGGTTGCCGGAGTGGTTACGAAGGCCGATGCCCGCGGCTGGCGAATATAACAAGACGAGTGATATTGTAAGTTCGCTTGGCCTTGAGACGATATGTATGAACGCCAATTGCCCGAATCGGGGCCAGTGCTGGTCGAGAGGCACAGCGACGGTTTTGATTTTGGGCAATATCTGCACGCGCGGCTGTAAATTCTGTTCGGTAGCAAAGGGCAAACCATCACCGCCTGACCCAACCGAGCCAGCCCGGATAGCGGAATTGGCAAAAAAGCTTGACCTGCGATACCTTGTAATCACAAGCGTTGACCGCGACGATTTACCCGATGGCGGCGCGGGGCACTTCCGTGATTGTATCAACGAAGTTCGCAGGCAATGTCCGGATGTCAAGTTTGAAATCCTGACGCCTGATTTTAGCGACTGTCAGAATGAAGCGGTTGAGATTCTTGCGGAGGCACAGCCGTTTGTATTTGCTCACAATGTCGAGACGGTTCCTTCGCTGTATCAAAAGGCCAGGGCGGGCGGAGATTACAAACGTTCGTTAAATCTGCTGAAACTTGCAAAAGACAGATTTGACGGCGTACCCGCCAAGTCGTCGATTATGCTCGGCTTAGGCGAAACTGACGAGGAGGTCGAGCAGGTTTTGAAGGACTTGCGTAACGTCGGCTGTGGCCGGCTTACAATCGGGCAGTATCTTAAGCCATCGAAGGATTCGCTCGAGGTCGTCGAATATGTCAGGCCTGAAAAGTTTGACTGGTGGAAGCAAAGGGCAATTGAGATTGGGTTTGGGTGGGTAATATCAGCGCCTTTTGCCCGCAGCTCCTATTTTGCAGAGACACCTCCGCTTCAATCAGCTATTATGACATCTCCTTTTATAGGCGAATAGTTTGTCTTGGCCTGTTCCTGGCCGTCACGGATTATTTTAACTTTCTGGAAGAGGCATTTAATGCCGGTGCCGTCCTGGACTATGGGCGTATTTTGTAAATGATAGTGCAGGTGCGGCTCGGATGAATTGCCTGAATTCCCGCAAAGGCCTATCACCTGACCCCTGGTGACTTTTTCCCCGACTTTGACCTTTATACTGTCTAATTTCAGATGCGCCAAAACCGAGACTTCGTTTTCGCTATGTTGAACAAGCACGGCATTTCCCAGCGCCGAATAGGGATTCATCGAGCCGGGGACATTGTCCCGCACACCGTTGATGACATCGGTTACGACGCCGTCCGCCGGTGCAATAATCTCTCTGCCGAAGGCGAAGTAGTCCTCGTTTGCTCTGCCGTCGCCTTTGCGGGTTTTACCCGTCTCATCCACACCGACAAAATCGAAGGCAAATCGCTGGTTGGGAACGTTGTGATGTTGATTAAGCTCTTGTGTATCTCCGCCCCAGAACACCAGCCATTTACCCTTAAACGGCAGCGACAGTTCCGTCTGGTGTTTTTCTACCGGTGGGATGTCCGGCGTATGGGGCAGGAACCACAAGCCAATGATTTTGTCCTGCTCATCAAGAACCACTTTGATATCGAGAATCCCTCGTTCAAAGTGGGCCGGGAAAACCGCCTGATTTGGAGGAGTATATCGAGCGGCATCCAACTTCTCAATCTTGCCATACTGTGCTACAAGCCCCTGGAAAAAGGGCGTTGATTTCTCCAGCGGAAAGAAGTCCAGCATCACCTGTCCGAAATCGGCCTGAACGCCGGGCCAGTTCCCGTTATTGATGGCCTTGACCATCCTGTTGACAACCTTCTCAAATCTCGCCGTTGCTTCTTGGGCCCGCAGAACCGACGGCAGTAAAAGCAATACGAACGATGCTAAAACCATCTTTCTCATTTTTCGCATCTCCTGATTACAAATAATCTGACATTTTTTATTGTGCCACGCCTGCTCTCATAGGTAATAGTAACCGGCGTGAGGGATTTGTTACAGATAAAAACAGATTATGTGAAGGCATTCATCGCAATCTTTCCTATTTGACAGTCCGGCTTTTTTCCTATACGCTACCCGCCCAAGCTTCGCCATAACAAGAACAAAGGCACTTTTACAAGGAAGGAAAGACCCAATGCCCAGACGCAGCGACATAAAGAAGGTAATGATAATCGGTTCCGGCCCCATCATAATCGGCCAGGCGTGCGAGTTCGATTATTCAGGAACGCAGGCGTGCAAGGCGCTTCGCAAGCTCGGCTACAAAATCGTGTTAGTTAACTCGAATCCGGCGACGATTATGACCGACCCGGGTATGGCGGACGTTACTTATATTGAGCCGTTAAATGTGGCTACCCTGACCAGAATCATCGAGGCCGAAAGGCCCGATGCGCTGCTGCCGAACCTCGGCGGGCAGACAGGTCTGAATCTTTCGTCGTCGCTTGCACGCGAGGGCGTTCTGGATAAATACGGTGTCAAAGTAATCGGCGTCAACATCGACGCGATAGAAAGAGGCGAAGACCGCGGTGTCTTCAAAGAGACGATGAACAAGCTGGGCATCGATATGCCCAAAAGTGAATTGGCATATAACGTTGAAGAGGCGGAGAAAATTGCGGAGAAGCTGGGTTACCCTGTTATCATTCGACCGGCATATACGCTGGGCGGGACCGGTGGTGGGGCCGTGTTTAACGTTGAGGAACTCCGCATCATTGCGGCACGGGGCCTGTCAGCCAGCTTGGTGCATCAGGTTCTTGTCGAGGAGGCGGTGCTGGGCTGGGAGGAGCTGGAATTGGAGGTCGTCAGGGATAGCTCGGGCCAGAAGATTACGGTCTGTTTCATCGAGAATGTCGACCCGATGGGCATTCATACGGGCGATTCGTACTGCACGGCGCCGATGCTGACGATAGACGCCAAGCTGCAGGAGAAGCTGCAGAAGCACTCTTACGACATTGTTGACGCCATAGAGGTCATCGGCGGGACGAACATCCAGTTCGCCCATAACCCCGACACCGGAAGGGTGGTGGTAATCGAAATCAATCCGCGAACGTCGCGGTCATCGGCTCTTGCGTCGAAGGCGACGGGTTTTCCGATTGCGCTTGTGTCGTCGATGCTGGCGGCGGGCGTTACGCTCGATGAGATACCTTACTGGCGTGAAGGGACGCTGGATAAATATACGCCGTCGGGCGACTACGTGGTAGTCAAGTTCGCCAGGTGGGCGTTTGAGAAATTCAAAGGGATAGAGGACAGGTTAGGCACACAGATGCGGGCGGTCGGCGAGGTGATGAGCATCGGCAAAAACTATAAGGAAGCATTCCAAAAGTCGATTCGCTCGCTGGAAATCGGCAGATACGGCCTGGGCTTTGCGAAGAACTTCAACAAGCTGTCGCTTGAGGAACTGCTCCAGATGCTCAATGCGCCAACCAGCGAACGGCAGTTCGTTATGTATGAGGCGCTGAGGAAAGGCGCCAAGGTCGATACCCTTTATGAAAAGACGCGGATAAAGCCGTGGTTCATCGAGCAGATGAAAGAATTGGTCGAGCTTGAGGAGGGGATTCTAAAATACCGGGGAAAGCAGGTGCCGGACAAGCTGCTGATAAAGGCCAAGAAGGACGGCTTTGCTGACCGCTATCTGGCGAAGCTGTTGGATACGCCTGAGGAGAGGATTCGCAAGCAGCGGATGGGATTGGGAATCGCTGAGGCGTGGGACGCAGTGCCGGTGAGCGGCGTGGAGAATGCGGCGTATTACTATTCGACATACAACGGGCCGGATAAGGTGCCGGTGAGCAAAAGACGAAAGATTATGGTTCTTGGCGGCGGGCCTAACCGGATTGGGCAGGGGATTGAGTTTGACTACTGCTGTGTGCACGCGGCATTTGCACTGCGAGACGAAGGGTATGAGTCGATTATGGTCAACTGCAATCCGGAAACCGTATCAACCGACTATGATACCTCCGACAAACTTTATTTTGAGCCGCTTACGGTGGAGGACGTTCTGAGCATATACGAGAAGGAAAAGCCGGAGGGCGTGATAGTGCAGTTCGGCGGGCAGACGCCGCTGAATATCGCCAGCCAGCTTGCCAAGGCGGGCGTCAAAATAATCGGCACTTCGCCGGATGCGATAGACCTCGCTGAGGATAGAGATTTGTTCCGCAGTATGATGAAGAAGCTGGATATACCGATGCCCGAGGCGGGGATGGCGAGCAACCTTGAGGAGGCGATTGCGCTGGCGAAGAAAATCGGGTATCCGCTTATTGTCCGGCCGTCATACGTGCTGGGCGGGCGCGGGATGGAGGTGGTGCATGATGAAGAGATGCTGCGGCATTACGTTGCGGCGGCGGTGGAGGTAACGCCGGAGAGGCCCATTCTCATCGACAAGTTCCTGGAGAACGCAATCGAGAGCGAAGCGGACGCAATATCAGACGGCACCGACGCGTTCATACCGGCGATAATGGAGCATATCGAGCTTGCGGGGATTCACTCCGGAGATTCGGCGTGCGTGATACCGCCGGTGTCGATACCGAAGAAACACTTGGACACGATAGCCGAGTACACAAAGAAAATTGCAGTAAAGCTCAACGTTGTGGGCCTGATGAATATGCAGTATGCGATATGCAACGACAAGGTGTATGTGCTGGAGGCCAACCCGCGGGCCTCGCGGACGGTGCCGATTGTATCGAAGGTCTGCGGAATGTCGATGGCGAGGGTCGCGACGCAGGTTATGCTTGGCAAGAAGCTCAAAGACCTCAATCTCAAGCACAGGCAAATCCCTCACTTCGGCGTCAAAGAGTCGGTGTTCCCGTTCAATATGTTCCCTGAGGTTGACCCTGTTTTGGGGCCTGAGATGCGGTCAACGGGCGAGGTGCTGGGGCTGGCGGATTCGTCCGGGCTGGCATATTACAAGTCGCAGGAGGCCACGCAAATGCGCCTGCCTTCTGAAGGGACGGTGCTGATAACGGTGGCTGACCTGGACAAGAAGGACATCGTTAAGACGGCAAAGGAATTCCAGAAACTCGGATTCAAAATAAAGGCGACGGAGGGGACACATCGTTTGCTTGAGCAAAACGGCGTCAAATCAGAGATGGTCCTCAAAATGCACGAGGGCAGACCAAATGTGCTCGACTGCATCAAGAACGGCGAGATTCAATTGATTGTGAACACGCCGGCGGGCAAGATGAGCAAATACGATGACTCGGACATCCGCAAGGCGGCGATAAAGTACAAGATACCCTATGTCACCACGACGGCGGCGGCGGCAGCAGCAGCGAAAGGTATTGAAGCATACCTCAAGAATCCTGGGACGGTAAAGTCGCTTCAGAATTATCACGCAGCGATTAAGTAGATAAACATCGCGCGGACGGTCGTCTGCCGCCCGGTTAAACGCCGGAGACAACGATGTCGGTGAAGACCATACTCGGTGTCCGCCAGTCGCTGTAAGGCCAGGGGTCGTTGGCGCATTCGGTGAGCTTGTGCCAGAACTTGAGGTGATTGTCGGCGATGTTCATTTCCGAGACGGGATGGACGATAAGACCATTGTCGAAGAACCGGCCGAAGATGCCGACGGAGAAATCACCGGTTGTGGAATTT
>CAYUIL010000075.1:0-9736 GCA_964444715.1 uncultured Pirellulales bacterium
GCTGTCGGTGATGAGCTTGCAGATTATGTGAGCGCCCATACCCAGAATCGGCGCCAGTTCATTAGACGTGTCCTTCGTGTCCGCCAATACACGCGGCTCTGCAAAGACCGTCTGAAGCTCCCTGCTGGCGGCCAGCACCCTGCCTCGGCAGTCCAAAATCACGCCCCGCTGCGGTTTGAGCGTCGCAACGGTCTGCTGCTGCTTAGTGCACAGCGTGGTATAGTATTCATCTTTGACGAACTGCAGGTAAAAGCATCTTCCGGCCAGGACCAAAAAGACGGCTATCAAAAGGTAAAACAAAACAATGGGGATGCGAATGTTTTTCATCTTAGTTTCAAAAGTCGCAATTACAGCAATGCCGTTTCATCGCTGATAAGCATCTAATAGTCAACCTGCCGCGAGACGCTGGCGGGGTTGATTAGATTTTCCAGACGCAACTGTTTGCCGGCAAGCTGCTGCTTGAGCCGGTTCTGGGACACCCTTGCGGCACAGATTTTGTAGAATGTCCTGTCGTTGGCGTTGCGAAGGTAAGCGGCAAACAGCATCACCGAGGTGAAGAAAAACGCAACAAAGATGAGTCGAAACCCCAACCGCATAAGCCGTGCCGCGACTACAAAGAAACCAGACGGCCCGGTTTACCGGGCCGGCATCTTCAACTGCATTCCAACCTGAAGGTCGTCCTCATTAGACAGGACGTCGCCGTTGAGCTTGGCTATCTCCTTATAGCGATTGCCGTCGCCGAGCCGCTTAGCGGCGATTCGCCACAAGCTGTCGCCTTCCTGGACAGCGTAACTGTTGCCCGACTTTGCCGTTGGCGTCGATTTATCCACCAGACGCACGGCGGATTTATCGGGACTCGTCGTCAAATGTCTTTGCCCAATTGAGTCAACTTTCGCAAAGCCGGGGCCTGAAAGAACACCACCGGCCGGCGCACCCGAACCGGCCAATGGCGGTATAACGAGCTTTTGCCCGACCTGAAGCTCATCAATCGAGGCAAGCGTTTTGCGGTTGGCCTCAAACAGGGCATTGATGTTCGCAAGCTTGTTGCCCTCTTTGTCGCCGTAGAATTTCTTGGCAATTGAACTGAGACTATCGCCCTCTTCCACGGCGTAGGATTTCGGCGCATCCGGCTTTGTGGTCTGGGGTTTTACCGTTGGCGTCGATTCTACAGGCACAACGGCGACGCTATTTTCGGCCGGCTGAGCAATTACATTGTCGGTCGGCGAGGAATCCGCGGCAGCCGGTGTCTCCTGGGGCAGCGCCATTGCAAAACGTGCGTCGGTCGAGCCGGTTGACTGGGTATCCCCACCAGCAGGCAGCCCGGCGGGGGCCGGCTCAAGAACCACTTTACGCTCGTTGGCGCCGAGGCCCGACTGATTACTCTGCAAGCCGACCATATTCGTCGTCAGCTTGTTGCCGTCGTCCTTATGATGAAGGCCCGGCAGGCCGTTGATGAGGAACGCAATAATAAATATGAAGACCAATCCCAACAACAACCCAACTTTCGCATCCGATGTCATAATAAAACTCCCTTTTGCTTTCCGGCTAATTTTTTTGTGCAATCCTTAATTTTGCGCTTCTTGCCCGCCGATTCCGCAATACCTCCTCGCGGGACGGCGATATCGGTTTTTTCGTAACGATTCTGTAAACGCCCCGGCTTTCGTTATCCTTAAAATCCGTCTTGACCAGACGGTCTTCCAAGCTGTGAAAGCTGATGACCGCTACGTAACCATTTTTTTTAAGTAACGTCGGCGCCGAATCAAGCAAGCCGGCGAGATTATCCAGCTCATTGTTGACCGCAATTCTCAACGCCTGAAAGGTTCTCGTCGCAGGATGAATTTTCGCCCATTGTCTGCGTCCCCGTCCTGCCAATGCGCCGGAGACAATCGCGGCGAGCTGACCCGTCGTTGTTATCGGCTCGCGGCGCCTGCGTTCGACAATGAACCGCGCAATCCGCCGGGACGCCCTTTCTTCGCCGAACCTGTAAATCAAATCCGCAAGCGATTTTTCATCTGTCCTGTTAACTATATCGGCAGCAGTGGTCTTTAATCTTTTATCCAAACGCATATCCAGCGGCATATCCCGCTGAAAACTGAGCCCCATCCGGTCATCCTCTAATTGGGCCGAGCAGACGCCCAAATCCGCCAGTATAAAGTCAACCTTCTCAATCCCCTGTGCACGTACGACATCGGCGACGTCGGCAAAATTTGAATTAACCAGGATAACCCTGCAGCGCAGCCCCTCCAAAACAGATTGGGCCCTCCGGACAGCGTTTGTATCCACATCCAGGCCGATAATTGCCCCCTCGGGGCCCAATCTTTTACCGAACAGCAAGCTGTGGCCTCCCTGCCCTATGGTCGCATCGACCATTACCGCATCCTGCGGCAACTTTATCTGCTCGGCCAATGAATCAGCAAGAACCGGTATATGTCCAGTCGCTGAACCATTCACCTTTTTGCAAACAGCAAAAGAACCTCACTTTTTCGCAATCGGCCGGGTTTGCATTACACCACGGCCACTTTGTTCGAATGGCTTTTGAGATGTTTGACCGCGGGTGAAAACTCAATATGTGAAAACCTCTCACCCAGCTTCCTCACCTGCTGCAGCCGGTCGCTAAGCACCGCTATCGACGCGAATGTCTGTTCGTCGGCAGTCCTTCTGCCCTGCAAGCTGTCCTTGACGACCTGGCAATGGTCTGGATACAAGTCCATCATTTGGCCTCCTTTCCGCCTGCGGCGGACAAGTTACACCCAGCTAAAGCTCCTGGTTTTGCTTCTGTAAAATCTCCTGGCGGACCTGGGCCACACGCTTTTGGAATTGAGCCATATTGTCGCCCAGATACTGTTCCCAGTCCTGAGTGTTCCAAAGCTCGATGTGGTCCCGGACCCCCACCAACGTAACGTTATCCTTTAATCCTGCCCTTTTTCGCAGTTTTTCATTCAAAAGCAGCCGTCCCTGGCTGTCTAACTCGACCTTCCCTGCCAAAGCGAAGTTCATTCGCTCGAAAGCTACGGTTTCGTCGGGGGCGCCGTTCTTCTGCGCCATTGCAAGTGACATCTGCTCGAAGCATTTCTCGGGATAGAGGGACAATATGCCGTTTGCCCCGACGACTAAATAGAAATTGCTGCCATGCTCGTCGGTATCGATTTGATTGCGGAGTTTGTTTGAGACCAGCACCCTGCCCTTGCTGTCGATGACGTGTTCGTATTCGCCTGTTAATAAAAGCATCCAAACGTCTCCACTTGTCTGCTACTCATACGCCACTTATTGGGAATTATCACCACTTCTTCCCACTTCGTCAACACGAAAAAACACTTTTTTTGAAAATTTTTGCAAATTTTTTTATAGGACGTTCGTGCCGGCTGAGATTTGATGAATCGAATGCGATTTAAGCCCTTGTTTTGACTTGACTTGCTCTCTCTTTTGCCACTAAGACACCCCCCGCCTACTGCTTGCGGGGGCAGGCAAGGCACAAAGTTTCAAAGATTTAATTTGTCTTAGTGTCTTTGTGACTTCGTGGCGAGAAAAGCGGGTGATGGGAATCGGACCCACCTGTCCAGCTTGGAAGGCTGGTGCTTTACCACTAAGCTACACCCGCATCATTATTTTCTATTTATTATTTATTATTTTCGATTTACAATTTTACCACGAAGCCACCAGGGCACAAAAGTAAAAAAAGCAAAAGGAAAAACTTAGTGCCTTTGTGTCTTAGTGGTAAGGATAAAAAATGAGTATTCCTCAAATAGCCAAAAAAGCGAAGGCGGCGGCGATTTTGTTATCGGCCGTCAAGACCGATGTAAAGAATGCTGCGCTTGCCCAAATAGCCGAGGCATTGAAAAGCCGCAGCGATGAGATAATCGCCGCAAACGAAAAAGACCTGCGGGCGGCCGAGAAAAGTAAATTAGCAAGGCCGCTGCTCAAACGATTGAAATTCGACGCGGGCAAAATCGCAGACGTATGTGCAGGCATCGAAAGTTTAATCAAATTAGATGACCCCGTCGGCAAAACACTGACAGCCACAGAACTCGATGAGGGACTGAACCTTTACAAAGTCAGTTGCCCAATCGGCCTCATCGGCGTCGTATTCGAATCAAGGCCTGATGCCTTAGTCCAGATTTCGACGCTGTGCCTGAAAAGCGGCAACGCCGTCCTCTTAAAAGGCGGCAGCGAAGCCGTAAATACCAACAAAATCCTCGCCGAGGTCATCGCCGAAGCTACAGGAAGCGCCGGTATACCCGTTGGCTGGATTCAATTGCTCGAAACAAGGCAGGATGTCGCCGAGATGCTCGCACTCGATGACTATATCGACCTGGTGATTCCTCGCGGCTCGAATGAATTCGTCCACTACATAATGGAAAGCACCAATATACCCGTCCTCGGCCACGCGGAAGGAATTTGCCATGTCTATGTCGATGGCGACGCCGACATCAATATGGCTGAAAAAATCGTTGTCGATTCCAAGTGCCAGTACGTGGCAGTATGTAACGCGGCGGAGACACTGCTCGTCGATTCGGCAATAGCCGAAAAATTCCTGCCGAAGATAAAGCACGCGCTCGAAAAAAACGAGGTCGCAATACGCGGTTGTGAAAAAACACGGGCCATCATAGACGTCAGAGAAGCAACGGCTGACGACTGGCGAACCGAATATCTCGACTTAGTCATCTCAATCAAAGTTGTCAATGGCCTTAATGAGGCGATTGAGCACATAAATACATACGGCTCGCATCATACCGATGCGATAGTTACGAACGACAAACAAAAGGCCGAAACCTTCTTGAACCTCGTCGATTCCGCGGACGTTTTCTGGAATTGCAGCACGCGTTTCAGCGACGGTTATCGTTACGGCCTTGGGGCTGAGGTTGGTATCAGCACGAACAAAATCCACGCCCGCGGTCCCGTCGGCCTCGAAGGTCTTGTAATTTACAAATGGAAACTCTTAGGCACCGGCCAGATTGTCGCCGACTACGCCGAAGGAAGAAGAAGATTCGCACATAAAAAACTCAAACTTTGAGAATAAAATGCGTGACTTTACAAAGGCAAAACGGGTGGTTATAAAAATCGGCACCAACATACTCTCGAAGGATGAGAGCATCGACGCAGGGTACGTCGGGCAGGTCGCGGGACAGGTAAATGCACTGCTCAAATTAGGCAAGCAGGTGGTCATCATTACATCAGGGGCGATAGGGATGGGAGCGGGACAACTGGCGCTTGGGACAAGGCCAACGGATATAAGGATGCGGCAGGCATGTGCGGCGATAGGTCAGCCGATGTTAATGGCGGAATATCGAAAGCATTTCGAGCAATTCGGCGTTACAGTCGCCCAGGTGCTTTTGACCGCGGAGGTGCTAAATAACCGCAAGACGTATCTGAATCTTCAAAACTCGATTGAGACGCTTTTGAAACTTGGCGTTGTGCCGGTATTGAATGAAAACGATAGTATATCAACCGAGGAAATCGGAACAGGTTTCGGCGATAACGACCGGCTAAGCGCACTTGTCGCGAGCAAAATCGACGCAGACCTTTTGATAATACTTACCGATATAGACGCACTTTACGATAAAGACCCGAAGAAATACGCGGACGCCAAGCCGATTGATACGGTCTTTGAAATCACCGAGGATATCTTGAAAAGCGCGGGCGGCAAGGGAAGTAAATTCAGCGCAGGTGGAATGAAGAGCAAAATCGAGGCGGCGAAAATCGCATCAAACGCCGGCTGTCGAATAGTGTTAGCCAACGGCAGAGCGGAAAACATTATCGAGCGCATCATCTCAGGCGAGACAATCGGGACGCTATTTTTACCCAAACGCAAACTGAGCAACCGCGAAAGATGGATTCTAAATAGCACGCCTGCGGGAGTGATAAATATCGACGATGGCGCAATTAGGGCGATAAGGAATAAAAAGAGCTTACTGCCGAGCGGGATAAAATCCCTTGAAGGGACATTTGAAGCGGGAGAGGTCGTCTGGCTCAATGACAAGGCAAAGGCGATAACGAATTTCAGCAGCACTGAATTAAGAACGCTTGCCGGCAAACACTCTACCGAAATTCGCAAGCTCCTTGGCCTCAAACGCCGGGACGTCGTGGCAATACCGGAGGATATAGTGTTCGTGGATTATTGATTAGCCACCCCCCTGTTTAAGGCATACAGGGGCAAGCAGGACACCAAGACGCGAAGGAAAAAAGAAAAAAAATAAGAAAACTTAGTGTCTTGGTGACTTTGTGGCAAAATGATACGATTCAAGTGCATTTATTGCGGGCAGAGGATACTGGCCCCTGACAACGGGGCCGGCAAGAAAGGTTACTGTCCCAAGTGCCAGCACGAGCTGAGGGTTCCGAAGACGACCAAAGGCAGGCCGGCAATCAGCTCAGATAAAGAGCCAATGCCGGAACGGCCCGAGCCCTATGTCCCCGAATGGGAGAAAGATCTTCGCTCGTTGCCTACCGGGCGCATGGATGAGTTGACAGACCTCAATGAAGAAATTTCAGGTTTTCTTATACCTACATACGATGAACTGTCACTGTTCCTTATGGCAGCGACGCTTATACTGCTGTATGTGGGAAACAGCCAGATTCGAAGCTCGATTCACTATTTTCTCACTCACGCCAAGGACACACGCGTATTCGTCCTTGGATTAGTGTTCCTATTTGGTCTATGCTTGTGTCTATATCATGTCTTCACACGAAGGGAAAAAACCAACTTCGAGAAGAGTATTATGATGCTTTTCGCAGTCGCGACAAATGCCGGCACAGGCATTATCTCAGGATGGTACGTGATAAAAAACAGCGCCGTCCACAACTGGCTGCTTGTTTTTCCGATATGGAACATAATAAACGGGATTATGCTGCTCGCAATGTTCAGATTTAGAATAATTGACGAAAGGTGTATCAGTGACCGTGATGCGACTGCAGGCCAGGTGATTCTCGGCCTGATAGCCGTCTTCATTATTTTCATATTCTGCAACTTCGTATTCAAACTGTACTGGGCCATAACCTTTTCGATATGTATCGTCTATACGACCAGTTTCGACAAGGCCTTGCAAAGCGTCTTCCCTGGCATAGCGAACAGAGGAGACGAACAGAATGCCTGACACAATCAAGCAGCAAAGTCGTAAGGTTTATTGTCGCGGGCCATCACGCAAGGCGAGGCGAACCTGCTTGAGCGAAAGGACGACCTTTATATTATCCAAACTTCCGGATTCCGTGTCCCCAGCCAGGGAATTGCCGGCGAGAGGTTTTAGCGGGGTTTGGCATACCACTGGCGAACGAGCTGCTCGGCGGGCTTGCCATAAATACAAAAGCCGGTGTTGGTCTTGGCGTCTTGCGGCGAGTAGAGCGTAGCCGGCCAGTCCCACCAGGTAAATCCAAAGAACCAGGGCTCGTCCCAGAAGGTCTCGAATATGGCCTGGTAGAACCTTCGCTGTTCGTCGGCGTCGTAGGTCGCGTCTTTCTGCGGGTGGGTCCAGGGGGCTGCACTGAAGCCCCTTGCACTGCATACGCCGACCTCTATGAAGAACACCGGCCTGTCAACCCGCCTGCTGACGTATCCGAGTTTCTTTTTGATTAGCAGCCATCTTGTCTTCATTGCCTCGACGGAGCTTTCCGACGGAGGGACCGTCGAGAGGTCGTTAGGCGTCTGGGCGGGGTTGTCTATACCCACGGGGTAATATCCACTCATACCGATTATGTCGATAGCGTCCCACCATCCGATTCTGTCTTCGCTTCCATGATTTGCGCTGTAAGTGAGGAAGCCGGTGTAAACCTTTCGCACCTCGGCGATGAGATTGCGCCATTGTTTTACATAGCGTTCAGTTGAGCCCATCTCGCAGCCGAGACAGAACATCTCACAGTTTGTTTCCTGGGCAATCTTTGCATAATGCAGGATAAACTGCCCGTAATTGGCCCACCATTTGTCCCACGCCTGCGTATCCGTTTTATTGTCCTGTGTCCTGAAGTCAATCCTTGCCCGCCAGGTGCCGTCGCGGATGTCGCACATCGGCTTGAGGATGATTTTGAGATGATTTTGGCGCGCCAGGCCGATTGCCCGGCGAACCTCATCGTCGGTAACCATATTCACATCGGGTTTGCCCCAGAAAATCTGCGGGTCGTTCGGCGCATTCATCTCGGCGGCGAAAGAGATGCAGACCCAGTCGGCGCCGGTTTCGGCGAGTTTCTTCATTGAAGCAACGGGGGCGTCGCCTTGATACGCTCCGAGGTCGCCGGGGTAGCCCCAACTGTGGCCCTTTATGAAACCGGTCGGCGAGTGCGTGTGGGTGAACTCGGCGGCCTTCGGCTGGGAGCCGGCCTGCTCCGCTTCGCCTGCAATGGCTGCAACAGCCGCACATAAGGCCAACAGGCATAAACAAATCATCTTTTTCATACAAAGTCCTTTCATTTTGGGCATGTTAAACTATACGCGATTCTCGGCTGCTATTCAAGCATTATCAGGACAGACAGAGGACGGAAGACAGATGACAGACGACCCAGGACGGAGAATCCGGCTTCGTTAAAAACTTCGCCGTGGCGGGCGGAGGGCGGATAACAGATGCCGACGACAAATTTCAAATGAATTAAGAAAGACCTTTCCTGAGAAGGCAATGGAGAAGCTCCATAGGCAGGCCCATAACGTTGGTGACGCTTCCTTCGATATGGGCAAGCGATGATTGGCCGGGATACCGGGAAACAACGCGGGGCCTGCAACACCTGTTGGCGCTGCAGGCCCCGAAAAACGTCATTAACAAACTGTAAACTACGGCCAGAACTGCTGGCTCAGCCACTTCTGCGCCAGTATGGCATAGTCGTCAAAATTGACCGCCTCCGGTGTGCTGCCCTTGAAGTTGGCGACATTCCTGAAAGGCACATAGCCCGTGCCTTTGGTCCCCAACCAGCCAATTTCCGCCTGCGACAAGGCGTAGTCGTAAACCCTGAAATCATCTATCTTGCCGGCCCACGGCTCGTCCTTGTCGATGCGTCTTTTGCCGATGCGGAACGACTCAATCGGGTAGGCCCTGCCAAACATAGGCGCGGGGGTATTGTTCGTCTCCGCAATCAACTCGCCATTATGATAGATGAGCATCAAGTTGGCATCGGCGTCCTTGACGAAGGCATAGTGGTTCCAGCCGTCTCCAAAATCGCTCCATTCCAGTCCCTTGTCTGAAGCGGACACATCATTTACCTCCGATTTATTATCGCTGCCAATGAGGCCTGAGACGAAGCGGGCAAACGGCGGATCCGAAGTGACCGGACACTCAATCTCCACGACCTCGTTTTCGTCGGTCGCCTCGTTAAAGTCCTGGAAGACACTGACAAGCCGGGGCCACAATCCGGGCGGAGAGTAAATGTCCGTATTGACCCAGACCGAGAAGGTTATGGCGTTTTTGTCAGCCACAAAGTTCAACGCCGTATTCGGACATACGATGAGCGTGTTATAGTCATCAACTCCGCCGGCTTTATATGCCAGTCTCAGGTTAATGCACCCGTGGCCGTCAAAGCCGCCGTTGGCGTCCCATACGGTAATGCCCTGGGGTTGATCCGGCGGGTTGACAATAACACCGTGGTGCTTGACGCCCGGCGCTGAGTCCTTCACAAACTCTTTGTTCGCATCGTTGACCTCGTTGAAATCGTACCAGAGCATAAGGTTGGCGTCCGGCGGCTTGGTCACGGGGGAAATCACCGTCTGCCTGATGAACCACTGGTCGGCAAACATATTGATATCGTTTATATCCACCCGGCAGTCGCC